>JAICHC010000283.1 GCA_025922795.1 Candidatus Binatia bacterium
GACCCACCGCCTGGCAGAAAAGCGAATCGGTGCAAAAAAAGCGTTTTTACAGGAGGTTTTGAAGGAAGTGAGAGTGCGCGGCAGCCACGTCACACTCACTTATAAACTGCCACTGCGAGCCTCTGAGGGCAAGTTCTTTACACTGTTGGGTTTGGTGGGCCCACCTGGAGTCGAACCAGGGACCAACCGGTTATGAGCCGGTGGCTCTAACCAACTGAGCTATGGGCCCGTATGCTTTAGTTTATGCCGAATCAGCCGAAGCGCAATCTGCGGGCTAGTTTTCCATAAAACTCTTGAGCCGTTTGCTGCGGCTGGGATGGCGGAGCTTACGCAGCGCCTTGGCTTCGATCTGGCGGATGCGCTCGCGCGTGACCGTGAATTTCTGGCCGACTTCTTCCAACGTGTGATCGGACTTCTCACCGATCCCGAAGCGCATGCGCAGCACTTGCTCTTCGCGCGGCGTCAACGTCGCCAGCACTTTTCTCGTCTGCTCCTGCAAGTTGATGTTGACCACCGCGTCCGCAGGAGTGATGATCCGCTTGTCCTCGATAAAATCGCCAAGGTGACTATCTTCCTCTTCGCCCACCGGCGTCTCGAGCGAGATCGGCTCCTTGGCGATTTTCAAAACCTTGCGCACTTTGTCGAGCGGAATCTCCATTTTGGTCGCGATCTCCTCCGGGGTCGGCTCGCGGCCGATCTCCTGAACCAGATAGCGCGAGGTCCGGATCAACTTGTTGATGGTCTCGATCATGTGCACCGGGATACGAATGGTCCGGGCTTGATCGGCAATCGCCCGGGTGATCGCCTGGCGAATCCACCAGGTCGCGTAGGTGGAAAATTTATAGCCGCGCTGGTACTCGAATTTATCCACCGCCTTCATCAGACCGATGTTGCCTTCTTGAATCAGGTCGAGAAACTGCAGCCCACGATTGGTGTATTTCTTGGCGATGCTCACGACCAGGCGGAGATTGGCTTCGATCAATTCTTTTTTTGCCAGATTGGCCTTGGTCTCGCCTTCGATGATCGACCAGACGCGCCGCTTGATCTCCTCCGCTGGAATCTCGAGATCCCGTTCGATGTGGCGAATGTCGCGCCGCGAGGCGCGAATCTCCTCGCTCATGTGGACGATCGCATCGTGGCCCATGCGCAAGGACGACACGATTTTTTGCCAGTTTTTCTTGCGTCCGTCGGCCTCGGCCACGAGCTTTAAAATCTCGCCGGAGGGTTTGCCGCACTTGTGCTCGAACTCCTTGATACGCCGTTCGAGACTCTGCATCCGCTCCATCGCCCGTTTGAGGCCGTCGGCGATCGCTTCGGTCTGCCTGCGATTGAGCTGCAGGTTTTTTAACCCGTTGACGATCTTTTCGTCGTATTTGACGATGCTGTCGAGGAGCGCGCGGCGGCGCGGCGCCGACAGCCGTTTGGCATCGAGCTGGCGTCTGAGCTTCTCGCGATCGTTGGTGACCCGGCGGATTCGGCCGATCTGGTCAAGCAACCTTTTTTCGTGAACCTCTTCCTCTTCGAAATCGTCGCTCTCCTCGTCGCTTTCGTCCTTGATAATCTCCCGGACGCGGATTTCATGCTGCGCGAGCTTTTCGCCGAGGTCCAGGATATAAGTTAAGGCCAACGGGCTCGATAAAACTTCATTGAGCACCCGTTTTTCGCCTTCTTCGATTTTTTTGGCGATCTCGACTTCGCCCTCGCGGCTGAGCAGTGAAACCGTGCCCATCTCGCGCAAGTACATGCGCACCGGATCGCCGGTCTTGCCGACCACGTCACCATCGGCGTCGCTCTCGACTTCTTTTTCGTCTTCATCGTCCTCGGCAAGCTCCTCCCCGGCACTGCCCAAGGTCACGCGTGCATTGGAATCGACGACTTCGATTTCCATCTCGCCAAAGATCGACATCACGTCGTCGATCTGATCCGGCGATACCACCTCGGCGGGCAGCATGTCGTTGACGTCGTCGTAGGTCAGGTAGCCCTTCTCCTTGCCCAGGTCGATGAGCTTCTTGACCTACTTCATATTCTTCTTCTCCGCCGGCTGAACGGGGCCGTCGGAGACGGAGGCGGTCTTGGTTACCGGGCGGGTAGTTTCGGCTCGGGCTTTCGGCGTTCTAGCTGGCGTTCTTTTCGTACGAGGTCTTGCCATTCTAGTATCCTTTCTCTCTTCGCATTCTCGTCCTTCTGTTCTTCCGCTGCGCGAATCGCCAGGCGCAGCTCGCGTTCCATGCCCTTGAGATGCTTGCGGCGCAAATGGGTCAGACAGTCGTCGGCCATGCGCGTGCATTCGGCGTCGGTGAGGTTCTCGCGTTCCAGAGACAGCGCGGTAATTTCACCTGCCTGCTCGACGGACAAGTCTTGCAGTAATCGTGAAACATCGATCTGGCGGTTTTCCTGCCATTGCAGCACCACGTTGTCGACGATCGCGCCCCACTTCAGGCCAAACCCTTGCCGCGCTTCCGGCACGCGCGCGATGCTTTCGACCACGGCGGGCAAGCGCAGCATCAGGCGCACCAATGCTCGCTCGGCAACGTCATCGCGGCTTTGCATGGTTGCGTCCGGAGATCCGCTCTGGGCGCGCGCCGACGCGGCACGGCCGGCCGGGGTTGCACTCGGGCGCCGCAGCAATTCCTCGCGAATGCCCAGGAACTCGACGGCTCGTCTGGCCAGCAAATCGGTCTCGAAAGCATTGTTCACCTTGGCCAGCAGCCGGCTGACTTCTCCGGCGATCTGACTTTTGCCTTCGAGCGTCTTGCCGTAGCGTTGCTCGAGCCATGAAAAGTAGTAGTCGGCCAGCGGCACGGCCTCATCGAGGATCGCTTCCAAAGCGGCCTTGCCGTGGCTACGCACAAAGGTATCAGGGTCATCGCCTTTCGGCAAAAAGGACGCCCTCCCGAGCATCCCCGCTTCGACAAAAATCTCAAAGCTGCGCGATGCTGCTTTGCGGCCCGCGTCGTCGCCATCGAACAGCGCGATGATATTTTTGGTATAGCGCGAGAGCACGCGCACATGATCCGGCGTCAGAGCGGTGCCCAGAGTCGCCACCGCGTACGGTAGATCATGCTGCAACAGCGCGATCACGTCGAGATAACCTTCGACGACCACGACACGATCGGCTTTGCGGATGCCCTCTTTGGCTTGATAAAGCCCGTAGAGGGTCGAGCCTTTGTGAAACAGCGGCGTCTCGCTCGAATTGAGATACTTGGGCATCGCCTGATCGAGCACGCGCCCGCCAAACGCGATGACTTTGCCGGCGGGGCTGACGATCGGGAAAATCACGCGCGCAAAGAATTTTTCATAAAATTTCTGGCCTTCGCGCTGGCCGATCAGGCCGAGCCGGTAGGCGTCGTGAGAAGAAATCTGCTCCTGGCTAAAGAGCTTGGCTAGTCCCGAACCGGCTTGCGGCGCGTAGCCGAGCATAAACCTTCGCGCCGTCGCTTCATCGACGCCGCGCGCGTTCAGGTACTCGAGAGCCTTTCTTCCTTCGGGATGAGCGAACAGAATCTTTTGATAGTTGAGCGCGACCCGTTCGTTGATCCGGTAAAGCTTTTCTCTTTCTCCGGTGTCTTGCCGGGCGCCTCGGCGGCCCTCATGTTCGACCGTGATCCCGTAGCGTTTGGCGACCCGCTCCACGGCTTCTGGGAAGGTCAGATGATCGTAGTTCATCAAGAAATGGAAAACGCTGCCGCCGGACTGACAGCCGAAGCAATGATAAATTCCTTTTTCCTCGCTGACGGTAAACGAAGGCGTCTTCTCGGCGTGAAACGGGCAAAGCCCCATGTAATTGCGGCCGGCTTTTTTGAGCGTTACATGATCGGAAATAACCTCGACAATAGAGGCGCGCCGGCGAATCTCGGCGATTTTGTCCTGGCTAATCATTCCCGGTCGCTACAGCCGCGCCGCACCCGAAGACGAGGTCGGTTGCGAAGCCTCGCCGGCGAAAACTCTCTCCTTGCCAAAATGCACAAGACCCCGGCCCAGCCGGGACAGCGGCTCGACCAGATAGGAACTTGCCAAGTCATCGCGCGACGGCGCCGGCAGCAACGAAGTCGAATTGAGCGTAAATATCGTCAAGGCGATCACGGCGATACCCTTGCCGAGGCCAAGGGCGATGCCTCCAGTCCGATTGAGGGCGGTAAGAAAGAGCAGTCTTTCCGAGCGATGCAACATCCAACCCGCCAGGTTCAGAAGAAAATACACGATAAAGAAAACGGTCACGAAAGAAATGCCCTTCAACAGCAACGGCGAGGTCCGCCAATGTTGAGAGAGGAGCGCAGCGAGGTCTTGATCGTACGCCACGGCCGCCATGAAGCCCGCGGCCAAGCCGGCGAGAGAAAAAAACTCCCGAAAAAAACCCCTGAAAAACCCGCGCAAGCCGAATAGGGCAAAAACGCCGAGAAGAATGAGATCCACCCAGTTCACTGGCGGGAACCGTTCAGATGACACGGGCCAATAGTATCGCGACACGGTGGGCGTAGCAATTTGACGAGCCGCACGGATTTCGCCTGACCGCCGTAAGCCAATAACATCTGCGAAACTGCGCTCAAGGCCGACCGGAGCCGCCTAGGTGCTCTGGTCGAGCCGAGGGATCTTTATCCTTCGAGAAGCCCTCGGGCCAATTCGTTGACCCGTTTGCCATCGCTCCGGCCGGCGACCTTGGGCATCACCAGCTTCATGACCTTGCCGAGATCCTGGACGCCGCTGGCGCCCGCCTCGGCGATGCAGCTCTGAATCAACGCTCTCACTTCCTCTTCGGAAAGCGGCTGCGGCAAGAAGCGTTTGAGCACGGCCATCTCCGCCTCTTCTTTTTTTGCCAGATCTTCCCGCCCGCCCTTGCGATACAAATCGCTCGCTTCAGAACGCTGCTTGCAGAGGGTCGTTATCGTCTTCTGGACGTCCTCATCGCTCAACTCTCGGCGCACCCGGATCTCTTCGTTGTGCACCGCCGAGAGCAGTAACCGCAGCGTTGAAAGCGTGACTCGATCGCCGCTCTTCATCGCTTGTTTGACGGTCTCCTGAATCTCGGCTTTAAGTGGCATCACTCGAAC
>JAICHC010000284.1 GCA_025922795.1 Candidatus Binatia bacterium
CAGACTTTCATCAAAATATGCGCTAGAAATCGTTTCACTAAAGCTCGAGGAGCAACGTCATGGAGATGAACAAAACAGTAACGGTTCCGGTTGAAAGCGTCGGCCAGGCTTATTTGGAGCTCCTGCGCGCGCGCGGGATCAAGTATTTTTTTGGCAACAGCGGCACTGATTTCGGCCCAATCATCGACGGTTTGGCCAAATTCGGCGCCGAAAATAAGACCCATCCGATACCGATCACCGTCCCGCATGAGTTCGTGGCGGTGAGCATGGCGCAGGGCTATGCGATGATTACCGGAGAGCCGCAGGTAGTGATGGTTCATGTGATCGTCGGCACCGGCAATGCGTCGGCGGCGGTGATGAATGCATCACGGCTCAATGTGCCGATGATCTTTTCCGCCGGCCGGACGCCGCTCACGGAAGAAGGGCTGCGAGGAAGCCGGAGCAACTTTATCCATTGGGGGCAAGAGTCCTTCGATCAGGGCAGCCTGCTGCGCGAGTTCACCCGCTGGGATTATGAACTCCGAAACGGCGATCAGGTGGAAGCCGTCGTCGACCGCGCGTTGGAGATGGCGCTCGGCAACCCCCAAGGTCCGGTCTATTTGACCCTGCCGCGCGAAGTGCTGGCACAGAAGATGGACTCGGTTACCATCCATCCGTTTCGCAAGCATAGAGAGGAACCCTTGCGGCCCAGCGCCGAAACCATCACGCGCACCGCCGAAGTGTTACGCGGCGCGGTCAACCCGCTGATCATCACCGGGCGCCTGGGTTCCGATCCCACGGCGGTGAGCGCGATGGTTTCTTTCGCCGAAGCACTGGCCGCGCCGGTGGTCACGCCGGCGAGCCCGTTTGTAAGTTTTCCGAATACGCATGATTTTCATCTCGGCGTGAATTCGGCACCCTATGTCAAAGAGGCTGACGTGATCGTCGTCGTCGAAAGCGATGTGCCTTGGTACCCCGTGCAAGCGCGGCCGCCGGAGAACGGCAAGGTCATCCAAATCGCCCGCGACCCAAACTACCGAGGTATTCCGATCCGAAACTTTCCGAAAGACATTTCCATCGGCGGCGATCCCAAGCTGGCGCTTGAGCTGCTCGCGCAAGAACTACAATCCCAATCGCCGAGTGCGAAATTCATGACCGAGCGCGCCGGAAGAATTCGCTCGCTGCATCAACAATATCGCGAGCGCTTGAAACAGAAAGCGGAGAAGGCGAGCCATGACAGGCCTATCGATATTGCTTGGCTATCCTCTTGCGTCGACCAGGTGAGAGACAGTGACACGATCATCGTTAACGATCATGGCGTGTCCCAGGAGTACCTTAGCCTGGGTGAACCGGCGAGCTACTTCGGCGGCTCCCCGGCGGGCGGTTTAGGTTGGGGGATCGGTGGCGGCTTGGGCATAAAGCTCGCTCGGCCGGACAAAACCGTGATCGCCAGTTGCGGTGACGGCACTTACATGTTCAATAATCCCACCGCCTGTCACTTTGTCTCGCAGGCGTACGATCTTCCCATGCTGACGATCGTTTGCAACAATGCGATCTGGCATTCCAGCAAGGCGGCGACGCAGCAGGTTTTGCCCGACGGGTGGGCGGCGAGTACCGGAAAATTTCCCTTGTGCGAGCTCTCTCCCTCGCCGCGCTATGAAATGATTGTCGCGGCGCACGACGGCTACGGCGAGAGGGTCGAAGACCCGCAGCAACTGCTGCCGGCGCTGAAGCGCGCACTCAAGGCGGTCAAAGAGGAGAGACGGCAGGCGGTGCTGAACGTGATTTGCGGGACCCACTGAAAACGATGAAGCTCGATGAGGTGTCTATGAACAAAACGGCTCAAATAGTTGCACTGGTTTGGGTTAGTGTCATGCTGCCGCTCTCCCCGTTGGCCGCGCAGGAGAAGAAGCTCGAAAGAATTCGAGTTGGCGGAGGCTCGGTGGGCGCACCACAGATGACCATGTGGTTTGCCAAGGAGGCAGGTCTGTACGAGCGGCACGGATTGGCCATCGAAGCGATCTCGATTCCCGGAAGCTCGCTGGCGATTCAAGCCATGCTCTCAGGTGAAGTGCCGATCATTCAGCTCGGTGGCACCGCGTCGATGCAGGCCAACTTAGCCGGCGCCGATACCGTGATCGTTGCCACGGTATTGAAGAAGTTTCTGTTCTCGATTTTTAGCCGGCCCGAAATCACCCGCATCGCCGACTTGAAGGGCAAGCTCTTCGGCGCCACGCGGTTCGGCACTCTGTCGGATTTCGCATCCCGCTTCGCTCTGGAGAAATACGGCCTGAACCCCGAGCGCGACATCACCATGGTTCAGACCGGCGGCCAGCCGGAAACCGTGCTCGCACTGCTCACAGGCAAGGTCCAGGCGGCCGCGCTTTCCGTGCCGGCGACCATGCGCGCGCGGAAGGCGAACATGCGCGAGCTGCTCGACATGGCCAAGCTCGAGGCGACGATCCACCAGAACGGAGTCGTAACGACTCGGAAATTTCTCAAGACCAACGAGGACACGGTCCGCCGCTTTCTCAGAGCATATGTTGAGGGCGCTTCGCTGGCAAAAAAAGATAAGGCCTTCGCCACCCGTGTGATGTCAAAGTATCTCTCGACCCATGATCGCGAGTTGCTCGACGATGCTTACGAGCGGGTCATCGTTCATCTCGAGATACCCCCTTATCCCAGCGTCGAAGGAGTTTCCGTCCTGCTGAAAACTCTGGAAAAGTCCCAACCGAAGGCGCGCGAGGCGAAGCCGGAAGACTTTATTGATGACCATCTGGTGCGCGAGCTGGAAAAGAGCGGCTTCATGGAGCGTTTGTAGCAGCCCCTGCGATTCGGAAGTGCCGAATGCTTGGCCATTCGTGAAGCACAAACTCGAAGCTAAGCTTAAAAATACGTGATATCGCCGCCCCGTGTTTCGCACAAAGAGTGGCCGGCAGCGCTCCGCGGAGGTCTGTGGATGACTGCCGCGGCGATGGCCTTCACGGTGATGACGACGCTCATACGCGAAACGGCGAAGAGCGTCCATCCCTTCGAGATCGCATTTTTTCGCGCCCTGGTAAACTTCGTCTTGATGATACCATTCGCACTGCGCGCCGGAGCGACTGGGCTCAAGACGAACAATCACAAGGCATTTGCGCTTCGCGGGGTGTGCGGCCTGGTGTTTTTGATGAGTTATTTCTCCGGCGCGGCGCTGATTCCGGTCGCCGAATCACAGGCGCTGAGCTTCACTTCGCCGTTGTGGGGGTCGCTACTGGCGGTTCTTTTCTTAAGCGAACGCGTGACCCGCACTCGCGCTTTTGCGCTCACCGCGGGTTTTGTCGGCGTTCTCATCATCCTGCGCCCCGGGCTCGTCCAGGTCAGTGCCGGCGCTCTGCTCGTCTTGACGGGGGCGCTTGCGGCCGCCGCGAGCAACACGATCGTCAAGTTCACCACGCGCACGGATCATCCGGACGCCGTGGTTTTTTATCAAATGGTCTACGTCACACCGTTGATTTTCGTGCCGGCGTTGTGGGAGTGGATCTGGCCGACCCTGGAGCAACTGTTATTGATGTTTGGCGTCGGTTTCTTTGCGACCCTGAACCAGCGATTTCTGTCGCGCGCTTACGCGGCGGCGGATGCGACCGCGGTTCTGCCGTTCGAGTTTACCCGTCTGCCGTTTGCCGCCGTCATCGGCTATCTGGCCTTTCGCGAGCTACCGGATATTTGGGCCTGGATCGGCGGCGCGGCTATCTTCGGCGCGTCGCTTTACATGGTGCAGCGTGAGGCTCGCGCGGCGCGCTGACGAGCCGCCGCGGCTATCTCGCTCGGACCGATCTCTCGCCCGCGGTTAGGCAGCTCGAGCCGCGGCCAAGTTCAAAGCAGGAAGAACGTCATTTAAGAAAATGCGGAATTGATCTTTTAAATCGGCGCCGACGGGCCGAATGGTGACGTGATCGACACCGGCATCGATAAAGCCGCGCACGCAGTCCACGCAATGTTCGACGGGACCGCAGGCGTTCCAGATCTCCACTCCCGCCCGAGTAAAGTCCTTTTGATAATAGGCATCGAGAAATGCTTTGGCTTCGCGAAACGCCTGATCGCGATCTCGATTGACCGCAACGCCGTAGTAGAGAACAGTCTTGAACGCATGCGGATCCCGTCCTTCCTCGACCAGCATTTCACGCAAGCGCCCCGAGTATTCCTGGAACATCACAAGCTCGATCTGATTGCTCATCCAGCCGTCGGCGTAGCGCGCCATGCGGCGCAGCGAGCGCTCGACCCCGCGTTCACCGATCTGCGTCGGTCGCGGCGTGCCGGCGATGTATATTGGGCAAGGCTGTTGCGCCGGCTTCGGCAACAGATTCACGTCGTCAAAGGAATAGTACTTGCCATGGAAGCTCGCTTGTTCGTCGGTCCAAAGAACGCGCAGAGCTTGAATCATTTCTTCGAGCCGCCGCGGCCGTTCTTTGCTGGCTATGCCCATCACCTCGAGCTCCTTGGCGGCCATCGGATGTTGACTAGCCGGATAACCCATGCACGCCGCTAGCCAAGTACGGCCGCCCGACAGTACGTCGAGGCTCGCCCACTGCAACGCAAGCAGCACGGGATTACGCTGAGCAATGGTGGCCATACAGGCCACGCCAAGCTTTACCCGTGAGGTCTGCGCAGCGATCGCGCCGAGTAGAGGAATGCATTCCAACCGCGGCTTACTGAGAATGCTGTCACCGACCCAAATCGCGTCGACGGCGCCGGTTTTCTCCGCCTCAACGGCCATGTCGATGAGCTCGTGCGGCGGGGTTCCCCGTGTAACCAGCGCTCGATTGGACAAGGTGAGACCGAAGGAGGTTCTCTTCTGAGGCATGGGCGGAACATAGGACAATGCCGCGCTACGTTTCAAGCGCGAGGTTGATTGAACCGACTAATATTAAATCAACCATCCGGCGCGCCAGCTCGGCAGCCGGAGCACTTGTTCATTTGAAGTACAGATGCGAGGCGGCACCTGTAAGAGTTCTGGGACGTTTTGTCGGGAGTGCATGAATATCGCCCCGGAACCTGGCGATATTTTCGTGGCATGTTACTTGCGC
>JAICHC010000285.1 GCA_025922795.1 Candidatus Binatia bacterium
ATTGGAGCGGGAAACGGGACTCGAACCCGCGACCCCAAGCTTGGAAGGCTTGCGCTCTACCAACTGAGCTATTCCCGCAAAACTGGTGGAGAGGGAAGGATTCGAACCTTCGAAGGCATCGCCGGCAGATTTACAGTCTGCTCCCTTTGGCCACTCGGGAACCTCTCCTTTTTTCCCTTCACCCCATTAAATAACTAAATAACTTCCGTTCCGAATGTTGTTTCGTGGCGGGTAGTCTGGCTTTTCGAGCTCGGCTGGCTGGAGCTGGCGATAGGACTTGAACCTACAACCTGCTGATTACAAATCAGCTGCTCTGCCATTGAGCTACGCCAGCTTGGCATTGATCTCCGTCTTTACGCGCCAGCGCAAATTCTGTAAATTCGCCTTTAGATCAGTAGCTTAAGCAAAAGATGGACCCGGCGTAATACCGGCCTTGAATCAGGCACTTTATGGCCATTAGTGCCCGGCGGCAGGTAAGGCATTTTACCCCATTTGTAAACGGGTATATAAAGCATCTTCAACAAAACATGTCAATACCACTCTTGCATACCCCACGTTTACTTCGTATCCACATTTCCTCTTAACTTCCCGCCGCGCGGGTGTCAACTTCCCGTGATTGACGAAAAAGCTCGTATAAGAACACGGCCGCGGCAACCGAAACATTGAGGGATGGAACCTGGCCAAGCATGGGGATGGAAACCAAAAAGTCACATTCACGCAGGTTGATCGGTCGGATGCCGGTCCCCTCACTTCCTAAAACTATCACCAAACGAGCTGGGTAGCTCCTCCCATATATGCTTTCCGGGCGACCGGCCGCTAAACCTACAACCCAATATCCATTCTTTTTTAGATCCGCGATCGCCCAGCGCAGGTTAGTGACCTTGGAAATATCAAGGTGATGGATGGCCCCGGCGGAAGCTTTCACGACAAGCGGAGTTACTTCGACGGAGCGATCTTTGGGGATCACCACATGGCGAACGCCTGCCGCTTCCGCCGTGCGAAGAAGCGCCCCGAAATTCCTGGGATCCGTCAACCCGTCAAGTACCAAGATCCGTTCAGCAATCGAAGCCGGCGCAATTCGTTCGAGTAGCTTTGCAAACGCCAGGTAGCGGAAGGCTTCGACGCGGGCCACGACGCCTTGGTGCCGTTGCCCGCCAACCAACCCGTCAAGAAGCTTTCGGTCTACGTTCACCAACCGCACGCCGAGCCGCGCAGCTTCCCGAGTGATATTGCGCAACGCCGATCGGTCAGAGTGTTGAGAAATCAAAATCTCCTGCACGTCTTCGAATGACGCATTTAATTTTTCTAAGACCGGATTGACACCGAAAATTATTTGGTGGCTTTGTGCCATGATTGTTGCGTTGTTTGTGATGTAAGGATTTTACAAAGAATGACACACCAGTTAACATAGCGACACAGTGAAGCGAAGAATACTCTTTCGGTATCTCATTTCTGAGATTCTGCCGCCCTTCTTCATCGGCCTTTTGGCGTTTACATTCATCTTATTGATTGGACGCATGTTAAAGCTCATCGAGCTGGTGGTGACGCGCGGTGTATCACCATTGCAAATCGGCAAGCTCTTTTCACTTATTCTGCCGACTTTTTTGGAGATGACTGTCCCGATGGCATTTCTCCTCGCAATCCTCTTAGGACTGGGCCGAATGTCGCAGGATCAAGAGCTCTTGGCCATGAAAGCCTCGGGAGTCAGCCCGACGCAGATTCTTTGGCCAACAATCTTCGTTGCTCTGGTCATCGCCGCGATGACTTTGGCCTTGACGATGTTTGTTCGTCCTGCGGCGAACTTCGCACTAAAGAAAGAAATTTACAATATTGCAAAAAGTCGGATCGGAACGGCCCTTAAGGAGAAGGTTTTTAACGACGACTTCCCAAAAATCTTGATCTACGTGGAGGAAATCATTCCGCCGGGGAACACCGCTCAAGGCGTCTTGATTGTCGACAATCGCGATAATAGGCGCGAGGATATCATTTTAGGCAAGGTCGCTCGCATCAGCACCGACGAGGAAACGAATAGCCTGGGCCTTAGGCTCTTCGATGGATCGATCTATGAACGCGATGCGACTCGAGGAGGGTTTAGCCAAACCCGCTTCAACATCTATGATTTCAAGGTCGGCCTTGAGGAACTGGTCGGCCCGGTTCGGCAACGCGAATCCGGCCCCAAAGAAATGCCTCTCGCCGATCTGCTCAGTTCGATCCGGACCAAGCAAAGCCGCGGAACGCAAGCAATCGCCGAAAGAATGGAGCTGCATCAGCGAATTTCTTTTGGCTTTGTTCCTCTGATATTTTGCCTCCTGGGAGTGTCGTTGACCTTGCTGCCGAGGACTTCACGATCCAATCGCTCCTGGGGCGTTATGTTATGTGTTTTCTGGCTGCTGGCTTACTACGCTTTACTGTCTTTTGGTAAGGCGCTCGGCGACAAGAATATTCTCCATCCGATTCCGGCAGTCTGGCTGCCCAATCTTGTGGTCGGCGGCATCGCGATTCACTTCTTCAAGCAAGCACTGAGGGAATCCCCGCTGTTTTTGCCCCGCGCCATCGAAACCGCGGTGGCATCGGCGGGACAGCTGATGCAGACACTTAGAACCAGCGGACGCAGCTGAGCCTGCCGTGAGACTCCAATTCAAGTTTCTGCCGTTCGGTAGCATCCTCGATCGCTATGTTGCGGGCGGATTTCTTCGGATATTCTTTGTTAGCTTGGCCGTCATCAGCTCACTTTACTTCACTGTGGACTTCTTCGACCGAATCGGCTCCCTGATGGAGGCCGGGGGGACCATCTCGAGCATCACGCGCTATTTTTTTTACAAGGCCCCGCTCCTGATTTCGCGAACGATCGGCTTCGCGACGCTTTTCTCCACTCTTTTCTGCCTCGGGAGTTTGGCGCGATCACGCGAGATTATTGCGATCCGCTCCAACGGTATTTCAGTCGAGCGCATGGCGCTGCCTCTGATCGTCCTTGGACTGCTGATTTGCGCATTTACCCTCATCTGGAATGAGACTCTGGTTCCTGTTTTCACTCGCAATTCGCAAAATATCTACAAATACGAAATCAAGAACCGCCAGCAGAAAAGTTTATTGGGCACTCAGGATATTTGGATTCGCGGTGATGCCAGCTTTATCAATGTGGATTATTTCGATACCCGGACCGCCACCCTTGAGAACATCACAGTGTTTCTGCTCAACCGCGATTTCAGCCTGCGCGCGCTGGTGGAAATCCCTAAAGCCGAATGGATCAACGACGGATGGAGAACTGAAGAAGCGACGGAATGGAATTTCACGCCGGACGGCCAGACCTTCCGACAAAAAGTCACGGCTGCCCTACCGATCAGCGAAACACCGGAGGATTTGAAATTATTGGCGCGAGACGCCGAGGAATTCTCCTACTTTGAGCTAGGTAAACAGATCGCCGACATGCGCAGCAAAGGCATTGATACGACAGTTTACGAAGTCGATCTTCAGAGCAAGCTGGCTCTGCCTTTTGTCGCGCCCCTCATGGTCTTTTTAGCCTTTCCCTTCGCGCTCAAACGGCATCAGGGCGGCAGTATCTCGCTAAGCTTCGGCATCGCGATGGTGATTGGATTCGGCTACTGGGTTCTCACCGCTTTCTGCATTTCTTTAGGGCATAGCGGCGCTTTGCCTTCGTGGATCTCTGCATGGATACCCAACTTCATTTTTGCCATGATCGCTTTGTTTTTCTTTACCGCCGAGGATTAACATTTGAAAGCGGCCTGCGCACGACCCTGACAATGTTGGAGAAGTCGGGGGCTGATGGCCTGAGGAGTCAAAAAAGTGGAGTTCACATCGAACTGCAACTCGCAAATCGCAGCGTAACAATCCTCGAGGGGAAAATGATTCAAACCGGCGATCGTGAAAAAATGACGGAAAACAAACGGGACAACATTCAGAATAAGAATCGCCTTAGCGCTTGGAATACTGCGGCCGCTTACGCGCCTTGTGCCGACCGTATTTCTTGCGCTCGACAGCGCGCGGATCACGAGTGACGAAGCCGGCTTTCTTGAGCGGAGTACGAAAATCGTCGTTCACTTGCATGAGCGCGCGCGTGATCCCGTGGCGGATCGCGCCCGCCTGGCCTGAGTTCCCGCCGCCGACCACATTGACATCGATGTCGAAGCTACCTGCGGTTTGCGTCAGCTCGAACGGTTGAAGCACGATCATACGAGCTGTTTCGCGCCCAAAATATTCCTGCAAGGATCGTGCATTGATGGTAATCTTCCCTTTTCCGGGCTTCAGGAAAACCCTTGCTACTGAAGTTTTTCTTCTTCCGGTCGCTGTAAAAACTTTATCGGCCATTGAACGTTGCTCCTAAGCCAGAATCGCGAGAGGTTGTGGTTTTTGCGCATTATGAGGATGCTCGGGCCCTGCGTACACTTTGAGCTTGGTGACCATTTTCCGGCTCAATCGATTTTTAGGCAACATTCCCTTGACAGCGAGCCGCACGAGATCTTCGGGTTTTTCCTCGAGCATCTGCGCCGCCGTCCGTTCGCGGATTCCGCCGGGATATTCCGTATGTCGGAAATAAACTTTCTTCTCCAACTTTGTGCCGGTCAGCTTGAGACCACGCGCATTGACAACGATAACGAAATCACCCGCGTCCTGGTTTGGCGTGTAAATCGGTTTATGCTTGCCACGCAAAACTTTGGCGATTTCCGTCGCCATTCGTCCAAGGATTTTGCCCTCGGCATCGACAACGTACCAGCGTCGTTGGGACAAAGCTTCTTCTTTATTCATGAGCGCTAACTCCACTACCTACACGATCACATTCGCAGGAGCGGTAAAATGGCGGGGCCGACGAGACTCGAACTCGCGACCTCCGGCGTGACAGGCCGGCGTTCTAACCAACTGAACTACGACCCCGACATGATCCTCTCTGGTGGGCGGTACAGGATTTGAACCTGTGACCCCCGGCTTGTAAGGCCGATGCTCTCCCGCTGAGCTAACCGCCCTTCGCATGTAAATACAGCCGGGTTACTCAGCGCCGGTGATTGATCTGGAGACCAACCGTC
>JAICHC010000286.1 GCA_025922795.1 Candidatus Binatia bacterium
AAGTACTCGTGGAGCGGACCGGGTGGTGGCCGATGAGGCGCAGACGCATTGCCCGGGCTTGGAACGACTCGTCCCTTCGTGTCCAACGAACCGTGTCGTCTAGATTCTTACGAACTCCTTAATAACTATGTTGGTGCTGTCCGAAGAACAAGTTCAGAGCCTTATCGATGTCGATGAATTGATACCCGTACTGGAACAGGGTCATATTCAGTACTCCACGGGCAAGGCGGTCATGCCGGTGCGTCTGGTCGTGCCTCTGCCGCAGGTTGGAGGCCGCATCACCAGCATGCCGGGTTTCTTGAGCGATGATAAAGCCTTGGCCATAAAAATCATCACCTATTTTCAGGAGAACCCCAAGCAAAATTTGCCGGCCATTCTCGGCACGATCCTGCTTTTCAGCGCCGAAACCGGCAGGCTGATCGCAATCATGGACGGCAGCTATATCACGGCGATTCGTACCGCGTGTGCGTCCGCCATGGCGACCAAAGCGTTAGCGAATCCGCAAACGCCCGTGTTAGGCATGCTCGGCGCAGGCGTGCAAGCACGGGCGCATATTGAAGCATTGACGCGCGTGAGGAGGCTCCAACGGATCAAGATCTACAGCCCGACGGGCGCCAGCGCTGCTGCCATCAAAAAAGATATGGAGCCGACCGTAAAGATCGCGATCGACATCGCCCGAAATGCCGAAGAAGCTCTCCGCGATGCCGATCTCGTAGTCACCGCAACGACGGCCAAAGAACCGATAGTCAAACCTGAATGGCTAAAGCCAGGCGCTCATATCAATGCGGTCGGCTCACACCGGCCCGATATGCGAGAGATCGACGGCGCTACCCTGGCGCGTTCGAAGATTGTCGTTGATTCGCGCGAGGCGATCATGGCCGAGTGCGGTGATATCCTGCTCGCGCTCAAAGAAAAAAGCATCGGCGAGAACGCCATACACGCCGAAATCGGCGAAGTGCTCGCCGGCAGGAAACCTGGAAGAAGCAGCGCAGCAGAGATTACACTTTATAAGTCGGTCGGGATCGCAATCCAGGATGTCGCCACGGCCAATCTCGTCTATCGCAAAGCGTTGGAGAAAGGGATCGGCACGACGGTTGACATCTAGTCGCCAGACGAGGTGCCTCCAAACACCCACACAGCTATGACCTGGGATCTCACTAGCTATTTTCCGGAATTCAACGGTCCCGAGATGGTTCGTTTCAAGACGGCTTTGCGCGACGACATCGCGTCCTTACAAACGACCGCGAGCGAGCTGCCGGCATTGAGTGCGAACTCGATCGCCGCATGGGAAGATATTCTGCTACGCAGCGAAGAGCTGACCCGTCGCATGTCGCACCTCGGTTCCTATGTCGGCTGCCTCGCTTCCTCTGATGCGCACAATGAAGTCTATCTCAAAGAAGAAGCCGAGTTCACCCGATTGCGAGCTGAGATCGCCAAGGTTCGGATTGAAATTTTGCGAGCTTTTAAGGAAACCCATGCCGAGTCCTTGGCGACCCTGACGGCACGGCCGGCGCTCCATGGCGCCGAGAATTACTTGAACCGAATGCACGAGGAAGCCAAGCGCGCCATGTCCGCCGAAAAAGAAGTTCTTGCCACCGATCTCGGCGTCGACGGGATTCAGGCTTGGGGCCGGCTTTACGACACGGTTTCGTCCAAGCTCGAATTCGACATGGTCTTCCCCGACGGCACACGCAAGCGGTTGCCGATTTCGCAGCGCCGCTCATTGCTGGACAATCCCGACCGGCGCGTTCGAAAGGCCGCCTTCGACGGCGGCAACGCCGCCTGGCAATCGATCGAAGACACCACGGCCGGCGCGCTCAACGCCATCGCCGGCACGCGCCTGACGCTCAATCGTTACCGCGGCGTGGAGCATTTTCTCGACATTGCACTGTTCCAGGCGGCGATCATGCGCAAAACCCTCGACGCCATGTTCGAAGCGTTGTTTGCGAATCTGGATATTCCGCGGCGAATCCTTCAATTGAAAGCGCAGCTGATGGGCCGCCCGAACCTCGCCTGGTTCGACCTCGGCGCGCCGCTCGACTTGCCAAGTAGTGAGAAACTTTCCTGGGAAGCCGCCAAGTCGATGGTCGGTAAATCATTCACGCGCGCCTACCCCGCGTTCGGTGACTTTTTTCAACGTCAGGTGATCGGCAACAACTGGGTCGATTGGGAACCGCGCGCGGGCAAACGTCCCGGCGGTTTTTGCACCAGCTCCATGCTGAGCAAGGAATCGCGCATTTTCATGACTTACAACCAATCGCTCGGCGACGTCCTGACCCTGGCGCACGAATCAGGGCACGCCTACCATGGTTTGATGATGCGCGATGTTAGACCGTATGCGCGCGGCTACCCTATGACCTTGGCCGAAACCGCCTCCACTTTCGGCGAGCAGGTGCTGATGAACGGCATGCTCGACGATCCCGACGTCACTGCCCAACAAAAAGCGCTAATTTTGGATGTCGAACTCGGCCACGGCGCCATTTATCTTCTCGATATTCCGGTGCGCTACGAATTTGAGAAATCCTTCTATGAAGAGCGGGCCGAGGGCCCGTTGAGCGTTTCACGCTTGAAAGAGTTAATGGCCAAGACGCAGCGCCGCGTCTTGGGCGATGTGCTGGAACCTGGCGGCGAGGACCCCTACCTGTGGGCCTCGAAGCTGCATTTCTACATCACCGGGCTCACTTTCTATAATTTTCCTTACACCTTCGGCTATCTGCTCAGCCGCGGTCTTTACGGCATGTTCCGGAGAGAAGGAACGAGCTTTTTGCCCAAGTACGAAGAATTTTTGCGGCTTGCCGGCAGCGACACCGCCGAGAATGTCGTCAAGCGCACCGTGGGTGAAGATATCGAAAAAGCAGATTTCTGGGCAGCCGCGATCAGAAGTCTGGAAGATCCGCTCGCGCGCTTGCAGGCTCTCCTCCCCGAAGTGTTTGCCAGCTAGAAACCACGAACTACAAACTGTCTTAACCTATTCCTTCGATCAACGCCGTGCGCAAGAGATCGATGGCGTTGAGCGTCATGCGCGAGCGGTCGTAGGCACCGCGCCCGGCGCTGGTGCTTTCACGCCGCAGGGAGCGTTTTCCATCGGTGAGCGCGACATAGGCCTGGCCGCGCGCGAGATTTTGCACGTCGCTGGTGGGGTCAGCGATGGCGTGCAACGCGAGCCCGAAATCGCAGCCGGACAGCTCGCGCGCCGCCCGAGCGAGCTGTTCGGTGAGCGCCACGTGATCTTTGAGTAGCGCATCGATGTTCGTCGCTTCGCCGAGGTTCTTTACCAGGGTCCTGATCGATGCGTCGCTGTTGCAAATAAAGCCCGCCCCGAAGCGGTCCAGGAGCGCCGTCTGCAGCCGATCCGCCAGCTGCCCGCCGGTAAGGTCTTCGCAGGCGGCGACGGTTTTATTTTGCTGGCGCAATAATTTTCCGACTACATGCTCCATCGTCTCATCGTCGGCGGCAAAGATCGCGGTGCCGAGCAGTTCGCGCACCTCGGCCTCCACCGGCGCGATCAATTTCATCGCTTCGACCTTGTTGGCGGCCTTTGCGGCGATCCGGACGTCAACCTGCCCTGGCAGCGCGAGCACGCCGACCGTGGGGTTACGCGAGTTGGCGATCAAATGACCGACCTTGTCGTCCACCCCGCTCTCGCCGATACCGATGATCTTGAGCACGCGGTAATGAATCACTTCCGCCAGGTTGAATTTTTTTCGCAGGTACGGCTCGACTTCATTCTCGAACAGCCATTTCATTTCCACCGGCACCCCGGGGAGTGAATAAATCACGCCGCGCGCATCTTCGACGATAAAGCACGGCGCCGTGCCGTTGGGATTTTTGACCGGAATGGCGCCCTCGGGCATGTAAGCTTGCCTTATATTATTCGGCGTCATCGGGCGGCTTCGGCGGCGAAAATGTTCTTCCACCTGGGCCAGCATCCCGGCATCTTGAACCAATTTGCGTCCGGTGACTTCGGCAACGATCTCTCGCGTCAGGTCGTCTTGCGTCGGTCCGATACCGCCGCTGGTGATGACGATGTCGGCGCGCTCCAAAGCTCGGGAAATGACTTCCTTCATCCGGCCGGGATTATCGCCGACGACGGATTTGAAATAGAGATTCACGCCCAAAGCCGTCAGCCGCTGCGCCATCCAGGCCGAATTGGTGTCGATGATCTGGCCCAACAGCAACTCCGAACCGATCGCGACAATTTCAGCGGTGGCCATAAAGTCTTCTCCAATTGCCTTAAAGCTATACCCGAACCCGCCCGCGCGGCACAAGACGTTTTTCGGCCCTGGACGCGCACTTGTCCGCTTTCGGCTTCTTTGCCACAATACGCCGCATGATCATCCTGCTCTCGAATGACGACGGCATTCAATCCGAGGGCCTCGTCGCGCTGCAAAAGAGCCTCCGTCAAGTTGGTGACATTTATACGGTCGCGCCCGATCGCGCGCAGAGCTCGATGAGTCACGCCCTAACTTTGCATCGGCCGCTGCGCGTTTATGAGCTCGGTCAGCGCCGGCTAGCAGTGGACGGCACGCCGGTCGATTGCGTCAAGCTCGCCCTCACCGGACTCCTGCCGGTCCGCCCGGATCTAGTAATCTCGGGAATCAATAAGGGACCGAATCTCGGCGATGATATTATTTATTCCGGCACCGTGTCCGCCGCAATCGAGGGCGCTTTGCTCGGCATTCCGGCCATCGCGGTTTCGCTGGTCACCTATAAAGATTTTGACTTCGACGCCGCCGCGGAATTCACCGCCACGTTGGTACAGCGCATCGCCGAACGCGACATTCCGCCAAAGACTCTACTCAACGTTAATGTTCCGCCAATTCCTAAGAACGATCTCAAGGGTTGGCGAGTGACGCGCATGGGCAAACGGCACTACAACGAAAACATCGTCGAGCGCATCGATCCGCGCGGCGTCAAATATTATTGGATTGGCGGCGACGATCTTGGATTTGCCGAAGAAGATGGCACCGATTGCAAAACCGTGCAGGAAGGTTATGTTTCGGTGACACCGCTGCAAGTCGATTTAACCGATTACAA
>JAICHC010000287.1 GCA_025922795.1 Candidatus Binatia bacterium
ATCTCCTTGACCGTCCCCGCCACCGGCTTGGGTTTGCTTATTCTCACCCTGACCTTCCTGCGGCGCATTGGTTTGAATACCGCCGGCGCCTTTTTGTCGTTCCCCCTGCTGCTGTCCGCTCGACGCTTGTTGCTGTTCCTGTTGGCTGAGCGCGTTCGCCGCTTGGGCGAGGAGATCGCGATTGTCCTTTTGTTCCTGATTTTTTTGCTGCTCAGCGATTTTTTTTTCGATCTGCTGCGCCAGCACGCGTTTTTCTTCAGCGGAAATCTTGGGATTATCGAGCCTTGCAGCAACCGCGTCAAGTTCATTGGCGAGCTCCCGAAGTTCAGGTTTGAGCGCCATCTGTCTCGCCAGCTCACGCAAGCGCTCGGGCCCGGCCCCGGTATCGCGCCCGGGCACACCTAACGGCAGCAACAAATGAATCAAAATAGCAGCGACGAGAGACCCACCGAAAGACCAGTAAGCCGATCTTTTGACGCGATACGGGAAATCGCGCTTGAGGTCCACTCGATTGCGAAACCACTCGGCTTGCCGGCGTAGCCGCGCTATAAGTGACACCGGTTGGGTTGCAGGGTCGATGGTCGCCAGCGTGAGAAAATGATCCTGCGCACCGGACCTCAGATCCACCAGCCGCGCGGCCGAACGCACGCTAGCGATAAGCGGCCGGCGCCGCAGCAACACGGCCAATGCGCCGAGCACAACAATGAATACCGCCGCCAAGACCGCAACGTTCTGGCTCAACCACGTCGCGCGAAAAAAGAGTGCAATAACGTAAATCATTGCTGCCGCCGGAGGAACAAACATCAGCAACGAATCCCATAGTGCGTGGTGGCCCAAGCGAGCGACTAAACGACGGACGAGGCTCTCGGGTTCTTCGTGATCGGCTCCGCGGGGAGATGGCACCTGCATTGCGCCAACTATAACATGTTGCCGTTGGCGGCTGAAGCTCGCGGAACACTAGTGCCGTGCCGGCGACTTGCTACGGCGTGACGACAGCTCGCGCACGGGTTGAAAGGCTTTTACCGCTCGATTATGTTCCTCGATCGTTTCGGAGAATAAGTGCGTGCCGTCATTCTTAGACACAAAGTAAAGGTAAGAAACCGGCGCAGGTTGAAGTGCCGCCCGGATCGATGCAAGGCTCGGATTGCAGATCGGTCCCGGCGGCAGCGCCGCAATCCGATAGGTATTATAGGGAGTCGGATCATTTAAGTGTTTTCGGGTCAAATTGCCGGTGAAATCCTTCATGCCGTAAATCACGGTGGGATCGCTTTGCAAAGGCATTTGACGCTTCAATCGATTGTGAAACACCGCTGAAATTAACGGCCGCTCGGCGTCGATCCCGGTTTCCTTTTCGATGATCGAGGCGAGCGTAAGTACTTGGTGCGGGGTCAAGGAATTCGCGCCGTCCAGGTGATTCAATAATGGAAGGGAAATTTTTCGAAACTGCTCCGCCAGGGTCAAAATAATCTCCTTCTCCGGCGTGGACGGCGTGAAGTGATAGGTGCTCGGAAACAAGTAGCCCTCAAGCCCTTTCTCATGCAACCCAAGCGTTGTCAGTAACGATGGATTGGCAGCTTCCGCGAGAAAATTTTCCTTGTCGGCAATCTGCATCTTGTCGAGCAGCGTTGCAATTTCCTTTACCGTCAGACCTTCCGGAATGGTAACGGTTTGGAAGGTTCCTCGCCCGCTAACCAGCCGGTCCAAAATCTCCCGAGGTGGCGCACTGGACTCGAACTGATAAAGCCCTTGATGGATTTTTTTTTCCGCCCCGCTTAACCGGGCCCAAATCGAGAACAAAAAGCCGTTGGAAATTAGTTTTTGATCGCGCAGCTTGCGCACCACGGCTGCCAATGAATCACCTTGATCGACGCGGATCTGCGCCGGATGGACGCCGTCGATCGGCACCGAAAAATGAACATGGTAGACCAGGATACCGGCTGGGACCGTGGTGTAAACCAGCGTGGCAAAGAGTAAAAGGCGTAGCTTTTTCACGTTCGGAGCGTTGGAATGAATAGGCGGGCGCGACCGGTTTTCAAAACGGCCGACACTCAATTTTCCGTGATATTGACCTTCATCCAACCTTCGATCTGCCGGACAAAACCGGCAAACGGATCTTCCCCTGGAGCCGGCGCAAAGTAGGCTTTACGGGTATAATCAAGCGCGCCGGAATAGTATTCGAATTTCTTGGAAAGCTCCTGGTAGAGGAAATAGCCGGTGCGGTAGAGCGAAAGGTCGAGCTCGGAAACAGTCCAGTACGAGCGGCTTCCTTCCTGAAAATAATAGTCGAGCGATCCGCTTCCTTCCAGATGCTGACGAAAAATTCCGCTCATAAACAAGGCATAATCGCCTGCATACTTGCGCAAAGACCGCTCACGCAAAACATCGCTTTCATCCGGAGCGCCGGCCGCTCGCTGCGCTGATATTTCCGCCACTTGATCGATGCCGCGTCCGCCGCGATTGCGAAATCGATACAGATGATCGGCCCGGGCAAAGTCTGCCAACACGTCCGCGACATAGCTGGCAACGGTGGCATCGTAAATTCCCAGTTGCCAAAAACTCTGCCTAACCATTTTCAGAAAAAATTTTTGCAAGCGGTTATCCGGTGCGCTATTTTCCATCTTCTCTAATAAATGATACCAGAGTTACAAAGGCGTGAAAAGATTATAAACTAATCTCTCGTTGAGCGTCGGCGGCCTGCTGTCCGGGCGACCGTTTATATGGGAGCTATGATGCCGTGGAGATTAGATTTTTTCGCTTCGGCCGGTCGGAAAATAAGGAACAAACCATGACGAGGGATCTTAAAGAAATCTTTTTTCAACTGGAAGGTGCATGGGCATCGTTTGAGTTGATGTCGATTCGTAAACGCGACGATTATCTGAAGCCGTTCCGTGTGCTCCATTGCAACATCGCCGATCAGGTCGACTTTGAAGCGCCGTCATCTGGCTTGACCGCGGCGACGGAAGCGACCGTATTGATTGAAATCTTCGGAGAACAGGATCTCGTTGCCGCCAGCGGTCGAGGGCCGGTTCATGCGGTCGACAACGCCATGCGAAAGGTTCTCGAACGGCATTACCCGCAGCTCTCGGAGGTCCGCCTCGAAGAATTCGATGTGCGCTTGCTGCACGGCGGATCACTGGATGACGACGAAAAAGGCGCGGCGGCTTTGGTCCGGGTCTTAGCTATCTTCGGCGACGGCAGAGAACGATGGGGGACTGTGGGCGTGGCCGCCGATATCCTCCAGGCCAGCGTCGAATGTATCATCGATGGACTCGAGTGGAAGCTTCGCGGTCAACAGAAACACTGACCGGATTCAAATGCGTCGGGGGCTTTGCTTTCGAGGCAACAAACCGACGCCGCGGATATTTTCTCTTTGAATGTTAGCCTTTGGGTCGCACTTTTGGCGAACACTCTGCTTTGTGGCTTTGTTTGCTCTTCTCAGTGCCTGCCGAATCGAAGACGGCATGATTTTTCATCCGAGCCCGACGCTCGCAGGTACGCCTCGGCAGGTTGGCCTCGAATTCGAAGACATCTTCTTTACAACTCGTGACGGCGTTCGGCTCAATGGTTGGTTCATTCCTCATCCAGAGTCCCGCTCTACTCTAGTATGGTTCCACGGCAATGCCGGCAACATTAGCCATCGCATCGACAATATCAAACTGCTGCACGATAAGGTAAAAGTGAATGTCTTTATCTTCGACTACCGGGGCTATGGCCGGAGCGAAGGCCACGCCTCGGAAGCAGGCACTTATCTAGACGGTGAAGCGGCGCTCGACCTGCTGCGTAAGAAACTCGGCGTCAAGAGCGACAAGATCATCTTATTCGGTCGTTCCTTGGGCGCCGCCGTCGCCACCGAAATGGCAACTCGTTTCATCAATCAGGGACTGATTCTGGAGAGTCCGTTTATCTCGATTGCAGAAATGGCTCGTATTGTGTTGCCCTTCTTGCCGATCCGCTTTTTGCTGCAAACGCGCTACGATGTTGGAACAACGATCAAAAAAATTAGAGTTCCCTTGCTCGTGCTGCATGGTGATCGCGACGAAATCGTGCCGTTCAGCCACGGCGAAACCATCTTTGATAAGGCGCCCGAACCGAAAAAATTCTTTGCTATTCCCGGTGCCAATCACAACGATACCTATGTCATCGGCGGCGAAAATTACTTTCAACAGATAAAGGAATTCGTCGAATGGACGGCGGCAAAAGCGGCTCCAGCCGATCGTTGACCGCGAATGCTGGAGTATTTGGAGGAGCTAATCCAACGCTTGCATCGGTTTTGCGCCGGTACGCGCATATGCATTTCGGACATATTGCCAAATCATGCGTTGGGTGTTGAAGAAAGACCCATTGAGCGCAATCGCCGAACGCATGACCTGCGCGTACTTATCGGGTTCCTTGTAATAAAGCGGCAGAATCACACGCTCGAGTTTCTCATAGAGCGAGGCCGCTTCCGCGCTTGAATCGTTTTCCGTGTCTCTGAGGTCGCTGATCGCCCACCCCGTCACTCCTTCGACGTGACCTTCGATCCACCAACCATCCAGAACGCTGAAGCTGGGCACACCGTTAAGCGCGGCTTTCATCCCGCTGGTGCCGGACGCTTCCTGCGGTCGCAGGGGCGTATTGAGCCAGACATCGACACCGGAACAAAGCAATTTGCCCAAAGCCATGTCGTAGTTTTCCAGGTAAACGACACGCACGTCTTTGGCAAGCACGGCCGCCGCTTCGAAAATTCTCCGGATAATTTCTTTACCGCCCTCGTCCCTCGGATGCGCCTTGCCGGCGTAAATGAGCTGGATCGGCCCCGCTTGTTGAGCGATCTGTTTAAGCCGGTCGAGATTTGTGAACAGCAAATCGGCGCGCTTATAACCCGTGGCCCGGCGGGCAAACCCGAGGGTAAAAACTTTTTCATCAAGTTGACTGCCGGTGAGCCAACGCACTTGATGAAGTAGGTCTTTTTTTACCTGTGAGTGCGCTTGCTGGATTTCGGACTGGGGAATGCCGATGGCATAGCGTAGATAACAATTATCGGTCCGCC
>JAICHC010000288.1 GCA_025922795.1 Candidatus Binatia bacterium
CGGTATTCCGACTGCCAGCGCGCCGAGAGCACCGGCAAAGGAGCCGACCAGATTGTAAGCGGAAAACACCGCCGTGCGATGCTGGTCGCTGGTCGACTGTGGCAGGATCGCTTGCTCGATCGAGAGAAACGGTCCTACTTCTTTGCCTGATGGGCTGATCGTGCCAAAGACCGCAGCGATCGTGAGCAGGATCGGGTCGCGACTGACCGCAAATACCCAACCCGCGAGCGCCATAAAAACCGCGCCGACGACTAATAAAGCTCTGCGGCCGCAACGGTCAGCCACAGCGGTGATGACGATTGTCATTACTGCGCCGCCGCCGAGGGCAGCGGTAAAAATCCAGCCAATCGTGGCGGCGCCAAGACCAATGGAGTCAAGATAGAGTCCGAGGATAACCGAGAGAAAACCGTACGCGAAGGAGCGAACGCCGCAGCTGGCGAAGATCAGCCAAGCGTCGCGCCTAAGGGGAAATGGCATAGCTTAGCTTCTGGCGAATCGGTGCCGCGGGCGATTCTCATTCACCAGCTGCGCTGGATGGCAGTCCCGTTCGTGCTGAATTCAGACTCTGAACCTGCTATCCCTATCGAACCGGCCAGTAATCGGCACGCCCGAGTTAGCGAAATTCTAACTCGGGCGTCTAAATGGTATCTGTGATTGAGAACCCCGCGCATGATCGTTTACCAGGAGGCGAGGCAAATGAAAAACGGAAAGTCGCGTGATGATACGCCACGGATTATGTTCGCCGTCGGCTTGCTCGCGCTTTCTGCCTGTACGAGTCAAACCGTGAAAATGATTCAGCCGCAGACCGGTGCTACCGCGGAATGCAGCGGTTCAAGTTACGGCATCGGGCCGCTTTTCAGCGAAAGTTTTGTTGACAGCTGTGCCCGCCTGTACGAAAACCGCGGATACGTTGCCTTCCAACGATTGACGCCGGAGCAGCGCGCGAGTTTGGAGAAGCGCGGCTTGCTGCCAAAAGACTGACTAGTGAAATTCGCTAGCACTACCCTCCGAGCGAAATCATCTCGATCTTTTTGTGGCTCCTGGGATCGTAGTTGGCGGTGTTTAACGCCTGCAAGCGCTCAACGGAGTAACGGTCGGTCCGTTGTTGCCAGATCGAACTTAGGAAATTCCCGATCTCGTCGTCCGAGGCGCCGCTGCGCAGCCGGGCTTTGACGTCGTGGCCCAATTGAGAAAACAAACAAGTAACGATCTTGCCGTCCGCCGTAAGGCGAATCCTCGTGCAGCTCGAACAGAATGGCTCGGTGACCGATGCGATCACGCCAATATCGCCCTTGCCGTCGACGAATTCGTAGTCGACGGAAGGTGCGCTGCCCTGGTTGCGGCCCACTTCACGCAGCGGGTAGCACGCGTTGATTTTATCGATGATTTCTTTTTTCGTCACCAATTTTGCCGATGTCCAGTTATTCGAATTACCCACGTCCATGTACTCGATGAAGCGCATGGCGAATCCATGCTCGCGGGAGAACTCCACGAGCGGGATAATATCGCCGTCGTTCACACCGCGCTCGATTACGGCATTGAGCTTGATCGGCGCCAGCCCGGCAGCCCGGGCGGCAAAGATCCCGTCCATGACTTTGCCGAGATCGCCACGTTTGGTCATACGGCGGAAACGGTCGGGGTCGAGGCTGTCGATACTGATGTTCACCCGTTTCAGGCCAGCGCGCTTCAAGGCATCGATCTGCTCTGCCAATAGGGCAGCATTGGTCGTCAGGCAAAGATCTTTAAGACCGTCGATCCTGGACAGACTGGCAACCAAATGATCGAGGTTTTTTCGCACCAGAGGCTCGCCTCCGGTAAGCCGGATTTTTTCCACCCCGAGCCTGACGAACAGCGTCGCCAATCGGGTGATTTCTTCGAAGGTTAAAATTTCCCGCTTGTCAATCCATTCGTACTCGTCCAGCGGCATACAATAAGTGCAGCGGAAATTACATCGATCGGTGACCGAAATGCGCAGGTCCCGGATCGGTCGTTGGTGCGCGTCGATGAGCATGAATTTTTAATATGCAACAAAGGGACGGGAGGCGCAAGCGAGCTTTTTACAGTTAACTTTGCTGCTATGGGCCGATCTGGTATTCTAGCCGGCGCATGGGTCTACGCCAGCAACAAGCGGCGGTTTTTTGCGCTACGGTCGTGGTGATTTTCGGCATCCTCGGCCTCGGTATTTGGTTGATCGCCCAGCGGCTTACCACCGAAGCCACCTTGCAAACTGCCCTGTTAATGGCGCGCCAGGTAGAAATCGCTCTGGCAGACAGCTTGCGCGAACGCTCGATCGTCGTCCAGCCGCGGCAAGATCAAAGATCTCCGGCGTCCTTTTGGGACTTTCTCGGCAATCTACTGCCCGGCAAAAGTCCGGCGAAATCGTCTTCCGGCCCTTTGCGTTACACTCCGCCGCGCCACGCTGAAGTCAAAGGACTCATGCAGGCATTTCTCGACCGCAGCGCCAGCATCGAAGCCATGTGGGTCGTCAATGCCGAAGGCCGGTTGCTCTACAGTTCCGTGGATCGCGAGCGCAACAAACAAGCTGCCGGCGAGCCGCTGTTGGATAGGCTGCGCGCCGGCGAAACCATCATCAACGCCCGGCGCCAAGGCAAGATCGACTATTACGATATCTGGGTGCCGTTGCAGATGCCGGCCGGTGTGCGCAGCCCTGGGGGCCTGCGGCTGTGGATTAACCCGGCCGACTGGACTGGATTGTTGACCGGGCTCTGGCACCAATTTATTCTGCTTTTCGCCCTCGGCGGCGCTGTTGCTGTAGTCAGCGCGTTTCTCACCACGGCGCTTTACACGCGCCGCTTTCGTCTGATCAGCGAGACGTTGCGCCAAGCTGAAGCGGGCACTTATGCAGCTCGGCCGCGATACGTCAGCCATGACGAAGTCGGCGCCAGCTTGGACTTGATCGATCGCCTGGTGATGAAGCAGCGCAAGAACGTCGCCGTGCCCGCGCCGGTGCAGCGACTGGCGATCGCCGCGCGCACCCTTGCGCACGAAGTCAAGACCCCGCTCAATGCCCTGGCGATTCATTTAGAGTTACTGCGCAAAAAGCTCAACGACGTGGATGACGCCGATGTGCAATCGCAACGCTCGCTCTCGGCCCTGGATTCGAGCATGCGCCAAGTCGATCGCTTGGTGCGCGATTTTACCGACTACTCCGCGCCGGTGACAATGGAACGAAAACTTATCGATGTCGCCGAAGTGCTGGGCACGAGCTTGGATGCCGTGGGCTCGGCATGCACAGCAAAGAAAATCAATCTTGCAGCGGATCTTGCCCCCGGGCCGTGGCCGCTACAAGGCGACGCCACGCGACTGCGGCAAAGTTTTGATAATCTGCTGCGTAACGCGATGGAAGCTCAACCCGGCGGCGGCGCAATTCGCGTCAGCGCCAAGCGGAACGATCATGAGTTAGTCGTCGATATCAGCGATGCCGGCCCCGGCGTGCCGCCAGAACGGCGCGCCGAATTGTTCGAGTTCGGCAAGACGACCAAAATCGGCGGCAACGGCATCGGCCTGCCGCTCAGCCAATTGATCGTCGAATCCCACGGCGGCTCATTGGTTTATGAGGATCGCAATGGCAACGGCAGCGGCGCGACATTTCGCGTAACGCTGCCGCTGGAGGCTGTGCAGTAAATGGCGCGATCGCGGCCGACCGTACTTGTCGTCGACGACGATACCGCGACCCGTGACGGTCTTGTGGTCTTGCTCGACAGCTGGGGCTATCGAGTAACCGAAGCCGCCGCCGGCAAAGCCGCGCTCGAACAATGCGAGCAGGAGCTGCCGCACGCGATTGTCACGGATTTGATGATGCCGGGCATGACCGGATTGGAGTTCGTTGCCGCTCTTGGCGATCGCGTGCAGCAGATCGCAATCGTGTTTGTTACGGGTCAGGCCAGCATCGATACCGCCGTTGAAGCCATCAAGCTCGGCGCCTACGATTACCTGCCCAAGCCGCTCGAGCCCGAGCGTCTGCGTGCCGTGCTAGAAAAGGCGCTGAAACAGGTATCCCTGGCGCGCGAAACCACCGCTTTGCGCCAGCGGCTCGAATCGCCGCTCGGCTCTTACGGCGCGCTGATCGGAAAATCGGCGCCTATGCGCCGGCTTTACCAACAAATTGGCCAAATCGCCGCGACCAGCGCGGCCGTGCTAGTTAGCGGAGAGAGCGGCACCGGTAAGGAGCTCGTTGCGCAAACCGTGCACGACCTGTCGCCCCGGCGTGACGCCGAGTTCCTCGCGCTCAATTGCGCGGCGATCTCGCCGACCTTGATGGAAAGCGAGCTTTTTGGTCACGAAAAAGGCGCGTTTACCAGCGCGATCGACCGCCATCTCGGCTGCTTTGAGCAAGCTGATGGCGGCACCCTTTTTCTCGACGAGATCACCGAAATGGCGCTGGAGATTCAGCCGAAACTTCTGCGTGTGCTCGAAGACGGCCAGATACGCCGCATTGGCGGCAACAAGACTATTCCCGTCTCCGTTCGGGTAATTGCCGCCACCAATCGCCAACCCGGAGCGGCGGTGAAAGACGGCAAACTGCGCCAGGATCTCTTCTATCGTCTAAACGTTTTTCATCTCGATCTGCCGCCTTTGCGTGAACGCGGTGAGGATATCACGCTTCTCGCCGGCTATTTCCTCGAATCGTTCGCGACTAAGTATCAACGCGGCGTTTTGCCTTGGTCTGCGGAATTCGGTCCGGCGCTCTTGGCCCACAACTGGCCCGGTAATGTCCGCGAGTTGCGCAATTCCATGGAGCGACTCACTGTGTTAGCAGCGGGGCCCAGCTTAACCGCCAAGGACTTTGAACAATATTGCTTGACGGCCGTGGTCGATGAGCAAACTGAGCGCGCCCCCATATCCCTCGCCGAGGCCGAACGCCAGGCGATCGAGCGGGCACTCGGCGCGACGGCCGGCAATAAGACCCAAGCCGCGCAACTCTTAGGCATCACCCCGAAGACACTGAACGCGAAGCTTTCGCTCTACTCGAAAGAGTAATTTCTTCC
>JAICHC010000289.1 GCA_025922795.1 Candidatus Binatia bacterium
ACGTTGATACTTGAACGTCTTTCGTGTCTATGACCGCTAACGACACTCAATCCCTGTTTGAGGCCGTCCGAAAATTGCTCCCGATGATCCGATCCTCGGCCGAGCGGATCGAGGCGGACCGGGAATTGCCGCGGCCGCTCTTCGAAGCGCTGGCTGATGCCGGCTTGTTCAAGCTGCTGATTCCTCACAACGTGGGCGGCCCGGAGATCGACCTACCCGGGTATGTGCAACTGCTTGAGGAGCTCGGCAAAGCGGACGCCAGCACCGGTTGGGTGGTCAATCAATGCGCGGTCTTCGCGACCTACGCGGCACGGATCCCCCGCGAAGTCGCTCGCTCGATTTGGATCGACACGCCGCGAAGCATTGTCGCGAACACGCCCGCCGCGACAGCCCGAGCCGTGGCGGTGCCGGGCGGGTACCGGGTTACCGGGCGTCAAGGCTTCAGCTCGGGGTGCCGGCACGCTGCTTGGCTAGCAGCTCGCGCTCTAATCCTCGAGAAGGGCCAGCCAAGGGTCGAAGACGGCCGAGCCGAGGAACGCTACCTGTTCGTACCGGTTGCGGAGGCCGAGCTGCTCGACACCTGGCATGTGCGCGGCATGCGTGGCACGGGAACCCACGACTTTGCCGTAAGAGATGTCTTTGTGCCCGCGCAGCACACGGTGCTCCAAGCCGGCGCGCCCCTGCTGGAGAATGGAGCGCTCTACCAGTTTCCCCGGAGACTACTCTTTGCCTCGGGTGATGCCGCGGTGTCGCTGGGAGCGGCGCGCGCATGCCTGAATACATTTTTTGAGCTGGCCGGCGCCAAGACGCCTCTATCTATGCAGGCAACGCTGCGAGACCAGCCGGTAGTTCAGGCCACCGTCGGCCGCAGTGAAGCCCATCTCCGATCCGCACGCGCCTTTCTCACCGAAGCGGTCCGCGAGATTTGGACCGAGGCTTCCACAGGTACGATTACTCTGGAACGGCGCGCGGCCCTCCGGCTGGCCACGACCCACGCGATTCGACTGGCGGTGGATGTCGTCGACTCCGTGTATAACGCTGCCGGCGTCACAGCGATCTTCGAGGGGAATCCAATACAACGCCACTTCCAGGACATTCACGTGATCAGCCAGCATACGCAGGCGCGGCTTGCTCATTACGAGCTGATCGGCAAGTACGCGCTAGGGCTGACGGTCGATGAGTCACGGCTCTAGTCTGGATTATGCCGCGACGAAACCGCGCAGAGTCTATGCCGAGGAGAAGCCTGCGTTGAATTGGTTCAAAGCGTCGAACGTTGGACACTTAGAGCTCTGAGCGAAAAAGGCACTCTTATGGTAAAACTGCAATCGAGAGAAACCGCTGCGGCAAGCTCTCCTACTCGAACGCTTGCGGAATACGTCGCCGGATTATCTTATAACGCGATTCCACAAGAGGTTATCTCGCATATCAAGTTGTCCTTTATCGACTCCCTTGGCTGCGCTCTTTTCGGTTCTACGCTGCCGTGGGGCAAAATTATCACGTCATTCACGAGTGAGCTGGGCAAAGGTAAAGGGGCGATCATTTGGGGCGATGGCGCCGAGGTTCCACCCACCAGCGCGCCGCTGGCCAACGGCACGTTGATTCACAGTTTTGAGTTGGACGATTTGCACCGCGTCGGAGTCATCCATCCCGGTTCGGAAGCCATACCTGCCGCTGATGCGCTGGTCCACCACGCCCGCCGCATCGACGGCAAACAGCTGATTACGGCCGTGGTAGCAGGTTATGAAGTCGGCTGCCGCGTCGGCATGACCGGCGGAGCAGCGCAGCTTCGCCGCGGCTTTCATCCGAGCGCAACGTCGGGCACGTTCGCGGCGGGAGCCACCGCCGCCAAGATGCTCCGAATGAATCCGGCGAAGACGGTCCATGCGCTGGGAATCGCGGGCACTCAGGCGGCCGGGCTGATGGCAGCCCAGCACTCCTCGATGGTGAAGCGCATGCATGCCGGCCGCTCGGCTCAAGCCGGAGTCTACGGCGCGCTACTCGCGGCTAGAGGCTTTACCGGGATCGAAGACATTCTTGAAGCGCCATACGGCGGTTTTTGCTCGACCTTTATCGATAGGCCGGATCTATCACACCTCACGAACCAACTGGGAGAACGGTTTGAGACGCTCAACGCCGGTTTCAAGCCTTATCCCTGCTGCGGTAGCAATCATACGTCCATCGATGCGCTCCGGAAAATTCTGGGCGAGCACCGGGAGGTCAACGCCGACAACGTGCAAAAAATCCGCATCCGAACCACCCGCGCCACCAAACTCCACGTTGGCTGGCCTTATGAACCCAAGAGTCTGACCACGGCGCAAATGAATCTTTCATACTGTGTCGCCGTACTGCTGCACGACCGCGACTTCTTCGTCGATCAGGTCACGAGCAAGTCGATTCGCCGCCCCGATGTCGTAGCGACAACAAAAAAAATCGAAGTCCTCGAAGACCCCCAGTTCGATCTGCTGGGCGACGAGGGGCGCCACGGAGTTGATCTGGAAGTCCAACTCGGGGACGGCAAAAGCTATCGCGAGAAAGTCCTCCACGCCAAGGGAAGCGATAAAAGCCCGATGACGCAGGACGAAGTTTTGCGGAAATTTCGCCTGCTCGCTTCGCGCGTTCTCTCTAGGCCTCGGGTGGCAAAGCTGGAAGAGACTCTGGTCAATCTCGAAAAACTCGACGATGCGCGAGAGATCGCAAAGCTTCTTACGGCTTAACAGGGTCGGGCTTTCAATTCATCACTCCAGTACTCCAAACTTGTTGCGAGGCCGATCAAGCGTAACCGATCGAGCTGACTCGCATCAAAATTGTTTGATGCCCTGCTTACCTTCGTCGCTTGCTGCCCGCTACCTTGGTCGCCGCCCTGCTGCGCTGCTCGGGCGTAGCCCAGTCGAGTGGAAGACCTTGGGCTTTTGTCATCCTGGCAAGTTCTTTGACGTATGCATCCCAGCACCCAAGCTGCTTCATGCGCTCATCGATCGCGTAAGCATGAACCGGATCGTTGGAGTAGTCAGGCACTTTCGCTGATCGCCATCGGCCGGCTTTGTCCTGCTTCTTGCCGATCAGCACGCCGGCTTGCTGGTGAACGTTCTTCCAGCCGAATACTTTTTCAGCTGTTACCACGGTCAATTGTGCCCCGGCTACTATTTTGGAGGAGCCCCCTTTCGCCATTTGAACATTAGTATACGACGGTTTGTGATAGCGAGCGACCAGCGCAAATTACCGTGTCTGTCTCTCTTCCAAAGCGAGGTCGTTCGATGCCTCAGGATCGTAAGGCCCTTCGATCCGAACCGTCGTTATTCCCGATTTCATCATACCGAGGGCTCTTGCCGCTGCCCGGGAGACATCAATAATACGGCCCTTGCTAAAAGGCCCGCGATCATTAATGCGCACTTCAACTGATTTTCCATTGGCTAGATTGGTGACTTTCACCCGGCTACCCCATGGTAAAGTTCGATGAGCGGCGGTGAATTTCTCCTGGTTAAAAACTTCGCCGCTTGCGGTGAGCTTGCCGTGAAATCTCGGTCCGTACCACGAGGCTATACCGGTTTCCAGCCACTTTGGCTCCGCAGGTTCGGGGATGTTCTCAATGGGCGGAGCCGGTTCGGTTTCCGGTGAGGAAGGGAGTTTCGCGATCGGCGGAATCTTAGGCGGAAAGTGAGGTGTGGGCGCCGCGCCTGTAGAATGGTTCGGAGTCCTAGCCGCCGGAGATAGGACTCGTTCTGGTGAAACCGCACGGTTCGGTGTATCTGAAATGACGCTGCACCCTTGGGAAGCCGAAACGAGCGCTGTCATGAATATCGAGGCACCTATCCGCCGCTTTAAGGCAGCTGCTTGGGAATGCGAACTTGATTTTGGACATACAGGCTTCAAGAGTCACCCCGCACGGTAACTTCAGCAATGACAATGCCTCAAACGGGCGCCAAGATGGCCGCGGCAATAATGCTCAAAACGGTCGGATCTATGGCATCAGCCGACAAATGGATGGCAGTAATAGTATGGGGTTCGTACAAGAGCGTACGATCTCGTTCATGATTTACTTTTCTTGATACTGGGGGTGAGCGTGTCCGCTTTTCTTCCCTCATCGCTTGCGACGCGCTATGGTCGCTTGATCGAGTAATTATGCATTCGTATTCGCGTCCGGAGTTTTCATGAAAGCCACAATGGGCACATCACTCGGAAATATTTCACTCACGGTCTCGATTGGGGGACTCGTCGCAACGGAACTGGCGCTACGCCATGGAGTCGTCGCCGGCGCCGGCTGGAAAGTCCTTCTCCATGCATTCGAGGCCGCGACCGTCGGCGGTTTGGCGGACTGGTTCGCGGTCACCGCTCTCTTTCGTGAGGTTCCTGTGCCGTTGTTACGGCGGCACACGAATATCATCATCAAAAATCGACAGCGTATCGTCGAGGGTATCGCGGACATGGTGCAGAACCGATGGCTCGCCCCCAGCATTATTAGGGAACACTTGTCCCTCTTTTCTGCCTCCCAAAATGTTTTGGAATATTTAGCCAACGATGAGCGATCGAAAAATCTCCTCTCGATTATGCGGGACATCATCCATCACGTCGCCCGCGGGATCGACGCGCCTGAAGTGGTCGCGTTTCTCGAACGGGTCATCAAAGATCAACTTCGTGATCGCCAGTTCGCCGAGCCCTTCGGTCAGTGGTTGGGACAATGTCTACGTCGGCGCGATCATGATGCTGTCTGGGACATGGTGCTTCCTGCAGTCGAAAAGACGGTTCGCAGATCCGAGGTGAAACGGCTCGTTCAGCGCATGATCGGACGCGCGCTGGACGAATACAAATCGGGCGGTTTGCTCAAGCACCTCGGCATCAAAATTGCGCGAGGCTTAAACTTCGTGAATGAGGAGAAATTAGCTGTGGGCCTTCTAAGAAAACTGGAAGAGGCCGTGCGCGAGGCTCAACACGATCCCGACCATCCTGTTAGGTCCCGTATCGATCACATCGTCATTGAATTCGCCGACAAACTTGCCGTGGGCGAGAC
>JAICHC010000290.1 GCA_025922795.1 Candidatus Binatia bacterium
ACCAGGAGGTCGGGTTGACGAGAAGGTCAAAAGAAGTTTCTCGCTGCCACGAAATGACAAACGCTCGGGTGATCGGGCATGGCATCGGGCGCTAAACCGGCCAAACCTCAGCAGCTACTTTTTGGATGAGTTCAAGCTTGCGCCACTGGTCATCCTCGGTGATCAGGTTGCCGACGATGTTCGATGAAAAACCACACTGAGGGCTTAACGCCAGTTGTTCGATCGGGATGAAGCGACTCGCGTTGTCGAGCTTGCGCTTAAGGTCATCCGCTGTTTCCAGTTGGGGAACCTTGGTGCTGACGAGCCCGAGCACGACGGTCTTGTTCTTCGGCACGAAGCGGAGCGGCTCGAATCCGCCGGCGCGCTCGGTGTCGTATTCCAACAGCAATCGGTGGTGATCGAGGCCGTTGAATAGCCGCTCGGCGATCGCATCGTAAGCGCCCTCGCGGTGCCACATGCTGCGCACGTTGCCGCGACAGAGATGAATGCCGAAGAGGACGTTCGGAATCCCTGCCATGACCGCATTGTCGGCGTGCATCGAGCGCTCCATTTGCGCGATCGGGTCCACGCCCGAAGCTTTCATCTTTTCGAGCGAACGGGTGTCAACATACGCCGTATAGCTGGGCGCATCCATTTGAACGTACGGGCACCCGGTATCGGCCAATTGCCGGACGATCGTGCGTTCGATTTCGATCACGTCCGTCAGGTATTCATCGGCATCGCGGTAAACTCCTTTAGCGTTCTGCCGATGAAAATTTTCGCGAATGCGGTCTGTGGCGATCAGTGTGATCTTGACGGGTTGGCTTGTGAGCTGCGCCGCGTAGCGCCACTCAGAAAGCGGGCGATTGTCGGCAAGCTTCAGGCGTTCAGTGATAGGGCGCCAGTAGTGCAGCGCAGGATCGGCCTTAGCCGAGTCAGGCTGCCAGCGTTGCAACGCCACCCCTCCCAGTGTGCGGCTCTCCTGAAACTGCAATGTTTGCTTCTTTGGAATAAAGCCGGAAACCGATTCGACGAAACTGTCTTGAAAATTCAAGCGGCGATACTCGCCATCGGTAAAGATCGACAAACCGTGTAATTCTTGTTTCGCAATCAGCTCGTTAACGGATTCATCTTGAACTTTGCGAAGCTCCTCGTCATCCGCTCTGCCGTTGCCGTGTCGCGTATAAACGTCTTTTAACTTTTGTGGCCTCAGCAGGCTGCCAACCTGATCCACTCGCAGATTTGTATTCATGGTTCGGGAACCGAGCCGTACTGGATCACTTCCACAGCTGCGCGAAAAACCCGGATCTCTTGATCTCGTCGATGTAACTGTTGTCGTAATAGGCGCTCAGCGGCGTCGCCTTCGCCAGCTTCGCATCAATGAGGCCGGATTCGACCAGTTGCTGCACGATCGGGTGGATCGAGCTCGGCGTGACGACCGGGTCCTTGACGTAGATATCGAGCGCGAAGCGGTAGCTTTGATCGAGGATCTCAGCTTCGGATTGCCGGGTATACTTGGCGAGCACCGCCTTGGCGCGTTTCTCGTTAACGAACATTTCTCGCGTCCCTTCCATGGTCGCTTTGATCATGCCGATCACAACGTCGCGGTTCTTCGCGCCGAACGATTTTCTGGCAACCAGCCCGTTGATCAAAAACTCAAAATTTAATTTGCGAAAATCTTTCGGGCTGACCAACTCCCGGTAACCTTCCTTCATCAAGCGAAACGTGTTTGGCGCCGAGGTGATCACGCCGTCGATCAAACCCTGCGACAGGCTGGTGAGGCCTTGAGCCGTGGTGCCGGTCTGGACGATGTTGACGCCCTGAACGTTGTAAAGTTTGGTGATGGCTTGCAATGTGAAATGGGGGATCGCTCCGAGCCGGCTGACGCCGATCTTTTTACCGGTCAAATCGTTGGTGGTTTTGATCTCTGGCCGCACGATCAGCGATTGAATAGCGTAGGGAATCAGGGTGGCCACTTGCACGATGTCGCCACCCTGCAAAATGTTCGTGATTAATGGCGTGCCGCCGCCGGCCCCTACGCCGGCTTGCCCACCCAGCATGGCTTGGATAATCACCGGGGATGCGCCGACGTAAACTGCGTCGACGTCCAGGCCATGCTTTTGAAAATAACCGGCCTCCTTGGCGATCCACCAAGGCCAGCTCGCCACGCCGATGGGAGTGTAGGGAAATGACACCTTGGTTGCCGCGCTGACCGTTGATTTAGCGAAACTGAGAAGGCATAGAAGCGCCGCAAGTAAAATCAACTTGAGCTTGTGATTCATCGATTACTCCTCGTGGCCGTGAATTATTAAGAAGTTCATAAGTATCTAGACAACAGGGTTGGTTGGACACGAAGGGACGACTCGTTCCAAGCCCAGGCAAAACGTCTGTGCGTCATCGGCCACCACCCGAGCCACGCCCCAAGTGCTTAATTTTGGGCGTGGGTGCGAAGCGTTCTTTGAGTCCTGGTGCCTGCGCTTTCCACGACTCGCCCCTTCGTCCCGGTATGACTACTAACTAACGAACTCCTTAGTAAGTCAGTGCCCGCGAACTTTGTTAATGATGTGCGCTGCATTTGCCGGTAGGTCGTCACCGCGCCAGGCGACGTGGCCGTCGGGACGGACCAGAACGAACGGAGATTCATAAATTTGACGCACCTGGGGCTCGTCGAGCGCGATGATTTCAAGCGGCAATCGGACTTTGCTTGCCGCTTCGGTGATCGTGCTTGTGTCCGTGCTCGTGCCCGCCAGATTTAGCAGCGTGAAGCCATTGCCGAAAAGATCCAAAGTCGAGCGGCCGTCTTTGAGCCAGACATGGGGCGCGCGGGCGCCGGGCCAAGTCGAGGGGACGTATAGCCCGTGATCGAGGGGCGGTGCCGGGGTGCCGTCGGCAACGCAGATCGGCGAATTCTCGTACCGGTAACCGAGCTCGATGCCGGCCGAGTCGTGCTGAAATTCCTTGGCGCGGGTGCGCATGATCGCCGCGCGCGCTTTCGCGCGCAGTTGTTTGCCTTCTTCGCTGTCTTCCTCGATTTGCGGCGAGAACGGCGTCTGGTTATCGAAGTTGGCGCGCATTTCGGCCGCTTCGTTGACGTTGATCATGGCGATCGGCTTGCGCTCGGCGGTGTAGCTATCCAGCAGATGATCACCGCCCCAGCCTTGCAGCACCGCCGCCAACTTCCACCCGATATCGACGGCGTCGCCGACGCCGGTGTTCATACCGAAGCCGCCGGCCGGCCAATTGAGATGCGCTGCGTCGCCGGCGAGAAAAACCCGATCTTGCTGATAACGCTCGGCGACCACGCAGTGGCCGGTCCAAGGGCGCACGGCGAGCAGCTCGAAGGGAATATCCCCGCCCAGCGCGTAACGCAACTTCTGCGGCGCGTCGAAGCTGTCGAGTTGTTCTTGTTTGACGTTGCGCACGTTCAGGCGCCATAGCTCCTTGCCGTCGACGGCGGCGATGGCGCCGTTGATCTGTGAATTGATGATCTGGTATTGCACGGCCGGCCCGTGATCGATGTGTTCGAGCAGCGGCGAGCGGAACAGCACGGCGACGTTCATGCCCTGGGAAAATACCCCTTCATATTTTATTTCCAGCGCGCGCCGAATGTTGCTCCTGCCGCCGTCGCAGCCAACGAGATAATCGGCTTCGATCGATTCAGCGCGTGCGCCCTTCGTGGCGGCGATTGTGGCGGTCACTCTTTGCCCGTCTTGCTCAAACGATTCAAAGGCGGTGTTGTAACGAAACTCGACCGTCTGAAGCGTGGCGGCATGAGTGCGCAGCACGGGATCGAAGTACGGTTTCGAGATCCACAGTCTGCCTTCCGGACTGTAGGGCGAGCGTGAATTCGGCGCACCGTTGGCCGGGTGGTCGAAGCGGGCAATCAAATGGCCGTTCATGCGCGTAACGAATAAATAGTTGCGCGGGTAATCGGTGGGATAGCCGGATTCGAAGCGCATGCGATCCGCGATGCCCCAGCGGCGCAGATGCTCGCAAGTTCGCGTGTTGGCAAGATTGGTCGTGGGGAACTCGACGCTCCCGTCGGTCTGCTCGACAACGAGGCAGCGGATACCCCGATAAGCCAACTCGATCGCCAACGATAAACCGACCGGCCCCGCCCCAGCGATGAGAACGGGAACACGTTTAGTAGCGGCTTCACTCATCGTGTTCTATTGTGCTCGATTCTCCGTAGCTCCCCGCCGCGGCGAGGGAAGGGGCGAGGAGCCCAGATTCAAAGCCACCCTCAGCTTAATACTCGCCCTACTAGCGCACCGCCTTATTCACGAAACTGAAATCGAAGACCTGGCTCGTCGGAATTTCTTTGCCCGTGCTGCCGAGACTTTTCTGGGTAAACTCGATGGCGCCTTTCATCCACGCTTCGTCCGCCGAACCGTCCGCGGGCAAGCGGCTCAAATAGAGATCGAAAAACTCCTCGGTCAGGGTCTGGTCTTTGATACTGAAGTAACCGGCGAGAATCTTCATCGCCTCAGGCCGGTTCTGCCGCGCGAACTGCAAACCGCGCACGCTGCCTTTGACGAACGCGAGCAGATCGCCGGGGCTGTTCTTGATCTTCTCATCGGTGACGCCGATGCCGCCGCTCGGGTAGGATGACATATAATCGCCGGAATAGGCGATTCGATTGAAACCTTCCCGTTGCAGGATCAGCGGCCGCGGCGGCGTGAGCAAAGCCGCGGCGATGCGTCCGGCGCGCAAAGCAAGCACGGTATCTTCTTGGCCGCCGATGACCAGACTGACCACGTCCTTGTTGGGAACCAAGCCATTTTTTTGCACGATCAATTGGGTCAGGAGATCGATGGCGCCACCGCGCGAGGAAATGCCGACCTGTTTACCTTTGAGATCGGCGACCGAGCGGATCTGCGGCTGGGCAATCAAGTCGAACTGCGGTTTAGCCGACGCGATAAAGACCAGCTTTACCGGGATACCGCGCACCGCGGCGGCGATGGTGGAACCGGAGGCGGACGTGTAATCCACCGAGCCGCCGAGCAGCGCCTGCATACCCACGGC
>JAICHC010000291.1 GCA_025922795.1 Candidatus Binatia bacterium
GCTACATGCCTGACTTTTTATCCCGCACAAGCCTGGTCGTATAGCAGCCGGTTCCGCCGACTCTGTTGATATTCCAATTGCAGATGAGGTCGCCCAGAAGCCATTTATCGTTGCCGTTTTTAACGACGTCCCTAATGCCGAATTTCGCAAATGACACCACGGGTTCGCATTGATTGAAATTACCGATGCTTGAGCTGACGACTGGTATCACTCCCCAGTCATTCGCCAAAGGCGGGTTTGCTTCGCCGCTTAGACCGTCACCATTGTGTTTATAAACGTTTTCGAACGTTTGAAGTACAGGGGTTATTTGCCCGTTGTTGAGATGAATGCAGCCCACGCCCATATTGACTCCCGGAATATTTCCGCAGGTCGAATTATTGCCGACCAGCGCTTTAATGGTCGGGGCATTCGCGGGTTGTATGTTGAAAGTCGTCCAGCCGGAGTCCTGAAACTTGCCATTGTCCCAATCGTTATCGGGATTGTTTCCATTATTGCTGCTATCCACTTGCAAGAGCTTACATTGTGTATATGGATCGTCTTCTGTGCCGCTGCCGCCTGTGCATCCCGCGCTCGTTGGCGCGCAACCGGCGATGGTGATGGGCATGCCCGGAATCGCTTGAATCACCGCCACGGCGCTCACGCTCACGTTCTGCGTTCCATTAACGGTCTGACCAAACAAATTAAAGAGCGGCGTCAGGAACAAGGGCGATCTCATGGCGCCGCCCACCGTGCCGCCGTACGGATTGCTGGTTTCGAGAGCGACCCGTACGCCGTTGGCGTCGCCGGTCGAAGTTGATGATGTTCCCGTCGCAGTCGTGATGTCTCCGCTGGCGGCGTTATACTTGATCAGCGTGACATTATCAGCGTCGATAAGATTGTTGGGACTATCCAGATAGTTGTTGCCCCCGTCATTTGTCCCCGTTACGTAATTTAACTCCGCCGCCCGGCTGTACACGTCTGCCGGCAAACCGGTGGGTATCGCTGAGGCGGCGGCGAGCGCCGCTGCATCGACCGCCGGCTGACCTTGAGAACGAACATAGGCAAGATGCCCCGTATCCAATCCCATTCCTACCATGATCAAAAGGAGAACGATCATCAGAGTCACAAAAACCAGGACGGTCCCTTGTTCATTTCGAATCGGTCTCATGAATCCTCCCGTGGGTCTGTTTAGACGTTCTCGTAAGTTAGGTTCACCGATGTCCCAGTACAGCGGGTTCCGTTCGCGTACGGTTGGTAGTGGTACGGCATCTGCGCGCCGCGCGAAATGGATACCTGATCGGGTACGTTTGCGCCGAATAAACGGAGAACTTGATAAAAGAAGAAGCTGTAATCCCCCGCAACTGTGACTTCGACAACCTCCATACAATCGTTCGGCGTGTCCTCGTAAAATTTTATGGTGATCGACCGGTTGGAAAGATAATCCGGCAACTTCGGTATGAGGCCGTCCCTCACTGTAGCCGCGTCGTTACCGTTAAAGTCGCGGTTGTCCGCGTTGCCTCCGGATTTTCCAATTTCGCTGCCGATCCGAGCGGCGTCGCGCGCCGCGGTGCCGGCAATGTTTGATACGAAAAATGCAATGCCGAAATCCACCGGAATATAGAGCGCGACCAACAGAACCGGAGTGATCAGTGAAATCTCCACAATGCTTTGGCCTTTGGTGCTTTTAAGCACTCCATACACTTTGAACAGAATCTTCATGTCTCGCTCCTGCTCCGTGCCACTAAAATGGATTGCACGGGGTTTGATGCTCCCAGCGCATACTGGTGGAACGTTGGATCGGGGGCACTGTCACAGTCATACCGATGAAACGAAGAACCTTATAGAAAAAGTATGGGTACTGACCGGATACGCTAACTCGGACCAATTGATTGCAACCGGCCGAACCGGGTGCTGGATATTCCACGTCGATCGTCGCGGTACCGAGCAGCGCGGCCGGTAAACGAGCAGCGGTCTCGTTATAAATGTTCCCGGCTGTATAACAGCCGGGCATCGTGCATGAAGTGACGGCGACCGCGGCGGGAAGATTGGGGTCTGCCGCAGCAATCCTTGCACCTTCGCGCACGGCGTTCTGGGCAATTTGACCGGTGTAAAACGCGAGACCGAAATCGGCCGGAATCCAGGCGACGATTATAAGTAGGACAAAGACAAGGGTGAATTCGACTAAGGTTTGACCTTTGTTATGCGAGCCGAAGCTGAGCGATCGCGGGCAACGAATTCTACTACGAGTAGCGAAGCATCTTGTTGATCCCATGGCATTCACCCCATAACGACATCGAAGTGAAACCATCCCCGTAATAGTTTCGTGCGACGTTCATATACACGGAAAAATGTTTTGTCAACGAGGGGGACTCAAATCTCGATCAAAAATTCGTCATCGTCATGATTGGGAAGAACGCGAATGGCATTTTCTCTGCGCAACGGACTCCGTTCCTGGGAAGAATTTGGCGCAGAAGGGCACTTTTGGCAATTAACGACAAGGTGCTCAGGGGGCGGTCAGCGGCCATCTTTGGCGTTAGCTCGACCTCGTATGATTTTAAAAGATTTGAACGGAGCGGAGCGATGGAACGATTGGAACGCTTTGAACGAACGGTGCTCATCCGCCTACAAATCAGCCAGCGCAGGAATCACTTCGTTTCCGACCAATTCGATCGGCGTGATCTGTTGATCTCCCGGCATACTGACGATCAGGTGTTGAATGCCCGCGGCAGCGACGCTACGGCAGTACTCGATCGCTTCGCTCATACTCATTGCGCCTTTGCGAAGATCAATGCTGCCGATCGCGGTGCGCTCGATCTCTTCGAATGGCCGCCCGATCATCTCGCAGTGCCGCCGCAGCACATCGAGTTTCCTGCGGACTACATCCGGAGTCTCGAACGCGTAGAGATTACAAGCATCAGCGTATTTGGCCACCAGCGGTAGCGTTCTTTTCTCGCCCGCGCCGCCGATCATAATCGGCGGATGCGGCTTGGAGATCGGCTGCGGCGAGTTGAGCGATTCTTCCAACCGATAATGCTTACCGTGATACGGACCGACGTTTCCTGACCACATTTGCAGCGCGATCTGCACGGTTTCTTCGAGGCGTTCGAAACGTTCTTTCATCGGTGGAAACGGCACTCCAAGCGCGATTGCCTCACGTTCGTACCACCCCGCGCCAACGCCGAAGTAGGTCCGACCGCCGGAAAGGACATCCAGAGTCGTCGCAGTCTTAACGAGAATGCCCGGGTAACGGTAGATCACTCCGGTGACGAGCGCGCCGAGACGAATGTGCTTGGTTACGGCGGCTAAATAACTCAGCGTGCCGTAGGCTTCGAGGATCGGCTCTTCAGGCTTACCGATCATCTCGATCTGAAAAAAGTGGTCCATGACCCAGAGGCTCGAAAAACCAGCTTCCTCCGCGGCTATGCCAATGCGTGAAAGAGTCGGGCCTAATCCATCCGCGCCTCCCCGCCAAGTAAAAGACGGTATTTGAAGTCCTAATTTCATGACGATGTCCCTCCGACGTGCCGCATTTCTTGCAGCTCTAAGGAGCTTGCGTTCATGTTAGCAGGTCTTCCGACGGATCGAAGGCTTGCGCGTTGTTGAGAGCAATTCACCTATGCCGGACAGTAGCGACAGAGCTACGAACTCGCGGCGACGATTGATTGCTTTAAGGAGCGGCGATGCGGTTGGGCCTCAGAAATTACACTTTTGAACAGGCTGTCTTGATACCAACGAATCCCATGGCAGGTTTGGATGAAGGCAACGAACTTGACCACGGTAACGCAGAATGCTACGCGGTTTCCTCGTCATAACTCGCAAGGCAACGATCCACCAAAGTCTCCGCGGCCGCCCAATCGAAGCTGCGGAACTCGCGGCCTTGAATCGCTGCGGGCTCGCCCGCGTAGAACATTTCGTACTGCAGATGGCGCGAGCCGAACTCCGATCCGAGCGCATCCCACAAGAGTTTCAAAAGTTTCACCCGCTCGCGACCGGTCGCCTTCGGCCAGCGCACGTAGCGCTCGATATCCGCCGCCGAGCCCGGCGCGCGCAGCTCACCGACCGTCGCCGGCAATTGGATCACACTGCCGCCCATCAGCCCACGGATTTGGTTGAGCAGCGCCGGATACATCGCCTGCTGGAATACTTGGCTGGCGTAGAGCAGGGCATCCTTGGGGCGCATCACACCGAATTGATCGGGCTCGGCCGCGGCCTCGGCGCCGAGGATCATGCCCTCCACGAGTGAGACACGGGTAGCGAGGTCGCCCAGCTGGGCAATCGTCTCGCTGCTGGCCGAGCGACCGCTCAGGTCTAGGCAGCGTTTTACCAGCCCGCTCAGAAACTGCAGCTTGGCCCACGAGCGGATGTGCGACTGGGTATTCCCCAGGACGTGCGCCGCTGTGACGCTGAATTGACCGGCGGTCAATTCGATATTCTTGTAGATGAACACGTCTTCCCACGGCACCAAGACATCGTCGAAAACAACCAGCGAATCGGTCTCGTCGAAGCGGCTCGACAGCGGGTAATCGAACACGCTTGTGGAGCCGAGCGCATACGGCCGCCGCGGATAGAGCTTCAGGCCCGGCGCGTCGTTGGGCACAACGCAGGAGATCGCGTAATCTTCGTCGCCGGGGCGCAGCGGCAAAATCACCGTGACCAGCACGTAATCGGACATCACCGAGCCGGTGCCGAGCATCTGCGCCCCACGAATGACGATGCCGTTGTCACCTTCGGCGGCAACGCCCGCATAGAGGTATGGCTCGGCCTGCTGGTGCGCCGGTTTGGTACGGTCGACGGTGGGATGAACGATGACGTAGCTGACGTAGAGGTCTTCATCGGCAGCTTTGGGCTTGGGTTGGGTAAAGTTCAAATCGTTTGACGAATTGATGGGAACAAGGTGAATATGGGCATGCGGCACTTCCAGTCCAATGACCGAAATGCCGCAACGGTTACAGGAAAACGCTTTTTCAATGGCTTTGGCAATAGGCCTGGCAAATACCAGGATCTCGGCCAAATAGTCTTCAC
>JAICHC010000292.1 GCA_025922795.1 Candidatus Binatia bacterium
CTGGACAAAAATGTCTCCCCAGCCGGTGAAGGGCTCCGGCGTCGTCATCGACGGCAAGCGCATTTTAACCAACGCACACGTCGTCAAGTACGCCAGCCAGATTTACGTTCAACCTAACCAATCGGCGAGCCACTTCTCCGCCCGAGTCGAGGCGATCACGCCCGGCATGGACCTGGCCATTTTGAAACTCGATGACGAATCCTTTTTCGACAAACGCGGCAGCTTGCCTTTCGCGCGAGAATTGCCTCGCGTCAAGGACGCCATCAACGTGTACGGCTATCCTACGGGCGGCACCGAGCTCTCGGTCACCCAAGGGATCGTGTCTCGCATCGAATACACCGATTACTACTATCAGGCATCCGGTTTGCGCATTCAGGTCGACGCCGCCCTGAACTTTGGCAACAGCGGCGGGCCGGCCGTGTCGGACGGGAAATTGGTCGGCCTCGTGTTTAGCTTGATTCAGAACGCCCAAAATATCGGTTATCTGATCCCGGTTGAAGAGATCCAGCTATTCTTGGATGACGTCGCCGACGGCGTTTACGACGGAAAACCGCAGGTGTTCGATTTGATTCAAACCGTAGAAAATGACGCGCTGCGGCGGCGCCTCGGTTTGCCCAAGAGCGTCAACGGCGTCATGATCGCCCAGCCTTACCGCAATGGCCTGGAATATCCGCTTCAAGAGTGGGACGTCGTAACCAAGATCGGCGATATGCCGATCGACAGCGACGGCAAAGTCGCGATTCGCTACGATCTTCGTTTGTCGTCGTCGTATCTGGTACAGAAATACACCAATAATGGAGTGTTGCCGGTGACGATTTTTCGCGACGGCCGCCTGTCGGAAATCAATCTGCCGGTGCGAACTCAGAGGGAGTTGGTCATTCCTTATTTGATGGACAAAGCGCCGCGTTATTTTATTTATGGCCCGTTCGTGTTTTCGCAGACAACACAAGACTATCTCGAACGGCTCGGCAATCAGCGGCCGCCCTCCATGGGCCGGCGCCCCAGCCCGCTGATTACACGGCGCTATGATAAACCGACTTTTGAAAACGAAGAGCTGGTGATCGTCTCATCGCCGCTGTTTCCCCATCGCATCACGCGCGGCTACGACGACCCTAACCGCGCCGTGATTAGCGAAATCAACAGCGTTCCGGTGAAGAACCTGCGCCACCTGGTAGAGATTTTGCGGGACACCCGCGACGATCAGATCAGCTTCAAGTTTGCCAGTTCGGGCGTGCTGACCCACGAGACCATGGTGTTCAATCGCTCGGACTTGATGGAAGCGACCGCCAAGATCCTCGAGGAAAACGGTATTCGCTATCCGTCCTCTGCCGATTTGCGCGCGGTGTGGGAAGCGCCGCCGCAAGCGGAACGCAAATCCGCACACGCAACCTGCTGCACGACGGGGCCCACGGCCAACTAAGCGCCGGCGAGCCCGTGTTGGCACAGCGCCGCAATCGCATCGTTGACTTCCGCAAGCGAAGGAGGTGATCGACGTGATATCAAAATTCGGCGGAGTCATATTTTTCCTGATCCTGTTGATCGCCGCTTTCGGCATCGTTAGTTTTTCCGCGGAATTTTTCCTCGGTAAGCCGCTCATGGCGGTCGTCAAGGATTTTCTTTTTTTCATTTCTCGGGAGCAGTAATCCACAATCTCGGTGCCGGGGATTCGTCCTTGGCATGGCTTTGGGGTCGTTGCGTCGCCCGCCCTCTTGGGCGCCGTCAGCATTGATCCCGGCGATCGGCTGATATAGGATCAGCCCGCCGTTGGGAGATTTCACATGCGCAAAAGACTATTCACCTGGCTCGGAAAGGAATTTGTCGAGCTATCCGGCGAAGCGAAACCGGCATCGGACGCAACGGTCGAGGCCCAGGAAATTTTCCAGCGCTTCGATCAAGAGCTGAGAGGCCACGGCTTGTCGTTGGACAATACCGTGCGCAGCCGGCTGTGGGGACGCGATCGCGAGAGCCGCGATCTCGGCAGCAACGAGCGGGTCAAGATCTTATCCGGTAAAGCGCGCTCCGCAAGCTCGAGTTACATCTCGCCCGGGCATTTCGATTCGTCGGCCAAAGTCGCCGTCGACCTGATTGCCATGCGTCCATCGGAGCCCGGCGCGGTAAAGCATGTCGTCGAATACGATCCGCCGATCGTCCCCATCCGCTTTCTCGTTTATGAATCGGTGGTGGTGCTTTCCGGGGTAACGACCATTTTACCGACCCTCGAAGAGCAGCTCGACAACATCCTGCCGCGCATCCACGGCTCGCTGCGCGATGGCGGAAGCTCCTGGGACAAAGTCGCTCGCGTGTCGTTTTATCTTCACCGCAGCCAGACGATCGAGAACCTCAAACAACTATTCGTCCGCCACGTCAAACAACAAATACCGCACGTGGAATATTGTTTCGTCGACGGCTATTCATCCGAAGGCAAGTTTTGTGAAGTCGAAGTGACCGCTCAGGTCTAGGCGGAAAGGCATCGACTCCATGAACGACCACAAATTCCGCGTCGCCATACTCGACGATTTTGAAAAGATCGCTCCCACGGTTCCGTCCTACGAAAAACTCGTGCACCGCGCCGACGTTACCCTGATCGGCAAACGACTGGATCACTCCGAAGCGATCGTCTCGGGGCTACGGGACTTCGACGTGCTTCTGCTCATGCGCGAACGGACCTTCTTGAGCGATAAAGAATACGCGCGGCTGCCGAATCTCAAGCTTATTTCCCAGACCGGGCGCACGAGCAGACATCTTGACCTGGCCAACGCCACCCGTCACGGGATCGCCGTCGCCGGCACCCCGGCAGACAACGGCATGTCCACAATGGAGCTCACGATCGCGCTGATTCTCGCGCTTCTGCGCAAAATTCCTCAGGTGAATTTACGCATGCGCGAAGAAATCTGGCCGGCCATCGCCGGCAACACGCTGGCGGGAAAAACGGTGGGTGTATTTGGTTTCGGCAGGATCGGCAAGGAAGTGGCGCGGATCATGAAAGCGTTCGGTGAAACACGCGTGCTCGCCTATTCGCGCACGCTCACCGCTGAACGGGCCGCGGAAGTCGGCGCCGAAAGCGCGACTTTTGCGGCCTTGCTCGAGGAATCCGACATCCTGACGATTCATATCCAGTCCAGCGCGGAAACACGCGGCATCATCGGCGATAAGGAATTCGCGATGATGAAGCGCGGCGTTCTGCTCGTCAACACCGCGCGCGGCCCGATCGTATCAGAGACCGCGATGATCAAGGCGCTGGAAAGCGGTAAACTTGGGGGTGTCGGCCTCGACGTCTATGACATCGAGCCTCTGCCGATGGACCACCCCCTGCGCCGCTTCGACAATGCCATCCTCATGTCGCACCGCGGCTACGCCACCGTCGAAATCTTGAGCGCGCGCTATGAGCAGGCCATCAACAACATCCTGGATTTTATAAACGGTAAGCCGTTAAAATTCTTGAATCCCGAAGTCACAAATAGAAGCAGATGATATGAAAGGGACAGACCTAGGGGAGTTTGCGGTTCGCCGATCCAGCACATTCTGCCTTGTTGGATCTCGCTGTCGTCCTACCTTCGTCCGAATTGCGCAAACGGTCCGGCGGCGTAGACCATCCGGCCGTCCACCAAAGTGAGCAACGACTCGAGCGTGCGAATCCGTTCCTCGGGAACCGTGAGATAGTCTTCGTTGAGCACCGCCAGGTCGGCGTACTTGCCGATTTCGATCGAACCCTTGCGCCCCTCTTCGAACGTCAACCAGGCACCGCCCATCGTGTGCATGCGCAGGGCTTCCTCGCGTGTCAAATTTTGCTCGCGGTTGCGCAGAGCCGAACCCGCGACGGTCTTGCCGGACACCAGCCACCAGAGAGAAAGCATCGGCGAATAATGTCCCTCGGTGAAAGCATCGCTTCCGGCGCCCAACGGGATACCGGATGCAACCAGCTCCCGCAACGGCGGCGCATGACGGGCCTTCTCCAAACCCCAAAGCTGAACGGCGCGCTCGCCGATCAACGCCATGCGATTTTGCACCGCGAGCGCGCCGCCGAGTTTTTTGATGCGCGCGATCGTCTCCGGCGTCACGTCGTCGACATCGGCAAAAGCCATCCGCCGGCGCGTAAACGGCTTGACCGAGTCGATCTGTTCGAGCACGTCGAGCAGCCTGCGAGCCGTTTCGTCGCTTCCCGCGTGCACATGGAAATTGTAGCCGCCCTCAGCGAAAAAACGCGCTAACCGGCGAAATTTTTCCAGCGCCGCCGGGTCGAGCGAGGCTGCCTTCATACCGGTTAAACCGTTGCCGCGAATCGAACTTTCGGTAAAGCCAGCGAAGCGAAACATACTGTCCTGATGCAGACTCTTGATCGCTTCGACGGCACGCTTGAGCTGCTCGATCTCGTCGCCCGGTTCGTTGGCCGCCACGTAGAAATTGATGCGCAATGACAACTCTCCGGAGCGCGCCATATCGGCCAGCACTCTCCGGTGCGCGAAATTGATGTCCCCGGTTTGCAAATCGCTGATCGAAGTTATCCCCAAACGATTGAGCTCGCCGAAGCAGTTGCGCAAACTTTGGCGCACTTTGTCGAGCGCGAGCCGGGGGACTTTATCATAGGCGTATTCCCACGCGGGCACGCCTTGAAGCCAGCCGGTGAACTCGCCGGTACTCGGATTGCGCTCGAACTTGCCGCCGAGCGGGTCAGGAGCCTGGTCGGTTATGCCTGCTTGCGCAAGCGCTGCGCTGTTCAAGAGCGCGCCCTGCCGCAGGTACTGGATGTACACTGGATGTTTCGGCGCCAGCGCGTCCAAATTGGTGCGTGTGGGAAAGCGCCGCTCGGTAAATTGTGTCGGCACCCAACCGCCGCCGACCACGATCCAACTAGCCGGCGGTTTCGCCTGGGCCGCGGCGCCAACTTGCGTCAGTGCGTCGGCGAGCGTGCGGGTGAATTGCCAGTGAAGCTCCGCGTCCCATCTCGAGCCGGCATCGGTCGCGTGAATGTGCGAGTCAATCAGTCCCGGTATCACC
>JAICHC010000293.1 GCA_025922795.1 Candidatus Binatia bacterium
ATCGAAGAACTGAAAAAGCGCAATATTGAAGCACGCGAGACCAGCCGTGGTGTCATGGTGAATCTGCCCAGTGTCAACTTCGAATTCGACCGCGCCGACCTCACCGGCAGCGGCAGGAACAGAGTCAATCAAATCGCCGACATCATCAAACGCGACGCGCCCGATCGTCGCATCACCGTGGAAGGCCACGCTAGCCGCGAAAGCGCAGCTCAAGAAGGCTACAATCAGCGGCTTTCCGAACGCCGCGCGAACACCGTCGCGGACGCGCTCGAACGCAGCGGCGTGAACGGCCGAAACATTTCGGCCCAGGGCCTCGGCACCCGCGCGCCGATAGCGTCGAACGATACCGAAAGCGGGCGCCAGCAAAACCGGCGGGTCGAGGTCATTATCGAGAATTAGCCGAGCCGAAGCGCGGCTCGCTACCGTCAAGCAGGCGCTTGATATTGTCCCGATGGCGCACAATCACCAAGGTACCGAGCAATGCGCCCATGGCGATGAATACCGGCGGGGCGGAGACCGACCAGAGCGCGAACGGCGCCGCCAGTGCAGCGGCGACGGAACCGGGAGAAATTCTCCTGCTGCAAACAACGACGAGCGCAAAAACACCGATTAAAATCAAAGTCGCCAGCGGCGCCGCCGCGAGCAAAGCTCCGAACGCCGTAGCGACTCCCTTCCCGCCCTTAAATCGCAGAAACACCGGGAATAAGTGTCCCAAGAACGCCGCGAGGGCGACCACAGCAACCGTCGCCGGCGGCAAACCCATGCGCAAGGCGATGAACACCGGCACATAGCCTTTGGCCGTATCCGCAAGCAAGGTGAGGATCCCGAGTCTTTTTCCCACGATCCGGGCAACGTTCGTCGCGCCGATATTGCCGCTGCCGGCGTTCCTGACATCGACTCCGGCCAGCGCGCCGACGATATAACCGGATGGAATAGATCCGAGTAGATAAGCGAATATTATGAGTGCAACGAGCATTGGGGCGAACTAGCCATGAACCGCTAACCCTCAGCTTCGTCGGGAGAGCCGCAGACATTAAAAAAGCCCTGTACGGCGATCTCCGTGCAGGGCTCTTGGGATGATCGATCGCGAAATTTACTTTGCCGGCCGTTTGTAGAAATCCGGATTCATTCTGGTCGTTGTGCCGGACTTCGCCAATTCTTCCTCGAACATCTTGCGGATCCAGGGCGCCTCGTCGAAGTACTCGATCTGGTTACCGCCTTGCTTGACATCCTTGTCGACCTTGGTGATATCGCCGAATCCCTCACCGAGACTGTACTTGATTCCTCCGAGCCGCGGCGGAAGATAGCGCGCGCCCGAGGCGCCGGTGTTGAAATGCTGGTGGAACATCATCGCTGGCGGCGTAAAAACGCTGCCGTCCTGCCAGTCGTAGCGCTTCGGCTCTTCTCCCTCTTTCCAAAACAAAGAGAAGCCCTTGCCTTTGATAATGATCACGTTGAAACCCGGCCCGTGCCGATGAGCCTTTTTGTAAGTGCCGATTGGAAACTCGGAAATGTGCGCCGCCATCGAGCCATTGGCCAGCTCCAACATGACGTTCTTGCCGGACGCGCCGCGCTCCTTCCAATCTTCCAGCGCGAAATTACGCGCGTCGGCAATAAAGTTGGTATCCCAGACTCGGCCGGGATACGCTTTGCCTTTGCCGCTGAAATATTCCGGATCGCCGTCGAACCGGTCGGTGAAATCGCGCGGCGTGTTGAAGATAAAATCAGCGCTGTGAAACAGGTTGAAAACGATCGGCATGCTGTTGACGGAAAAAAACCTCGCCGGCTCGTCGCCCGAGCCGTTGAAGTGCTGGTACCAGCAATTGAGCGGCAACGCGAATAGGCTTCCCTCCTGCCATTCGAAAGTTTGCTTGGCGCCCTTCTCGTTCCAAAGCGTCGTGCCGCCTCTTCCTCTGAGGACAAAATGCAAGTCCTCGTACAGGTGTCTCATCGGGTTTAATTTCTTCCCGGCCGGGATCTCGCTGACGTATGCGCCGGTGGCGCCTTCCGCGCCTTCCATGTTGATGAATGCGCCGCTGCCGCCGGTTCGATCCCAGGGCTTGAGCTCGACCTTTTTCAAATCTTGGACGAAAAAAGTCTTGACGATGGGAATTCCCTCGCCCAATTGCCATTTGTCGTAATAGGGAATGTTATCCATCACGTTGTCAATTTGAGCGGCCGGTTTGGACATGTTGACCTCCGAAAAAGTACGAGTGGTTAATACCGCATACGACCCGCGAAAGCAAGTAACTCAGGGCGACGCGAACCGCTCCTTTCGCTTGTACAAGGGCAATTTTACAAGTCAAAAAGCAATCCGAGCATTGACAACCCGCGCGAAACTCTACTAAATGGCAGCGTGATGCGATGACCCATCATCAAACCCATGTCTTAGCTGGACCTTAACAATAGTTTCGAAGAAGGAGATTACGTTGGCTACAACCGTTGAAGCGCCGATGGTCGGTAAAATTCTAAAGATCGAAAAAAATCCCGGCGATCATGTCGATGAAGACGACGTCATCATCGTCATGGAAGCGATGAAAATGGAAATTCCCATCGTCGCGCCGGTCGCGGGCACATTGAAAGAGTTAAAAGTTACCGCCGGTCAAGCCGTCGAAGCCGAGCAAGTACTCGCCGTTATCGAGTAATCCCAAGGTCAGCTCACGTTTTATCATTGCTGTTATGGAAGGCCCTCAGATGGATACCTGGACGTTCGGTTGGACTCTGGCCTTGATCGGCATGGCTGGGACCATGTTTGTGCTCTGGATATTGAGCCTGCTCATCCTGCTGATTCGAAAAATCTTCCCGCAACAATCCGAAGCAACGGCAACGAAGAAAGGCTAGTGTCACGGCATGGAATCCGCGTTCGTTTCCGGTGTCCAAGGTTTGTTTCTAGGCGTTCTGAATCTCGGTCCGGGTCACGTGATCATGATCCTGATCGGCTCGCTGTTGCTCTATCTGGGCATCAGCAAAGGCTATGAGCCGCTGCTGCTGGTGCCGATCGGGTTCGGCGCGATCCTGGTCAATATCCCGCTTTCCGAGATGATGGCGGAAGGCGGGTTTATTCGCTTTTTCTACGATGCCGGTGTGCGCACTGAAATTTTCCCGTTGCTGATTTTTCTCGGCATCGGCGCCATGACCGACTTCCAACCGCTATTGGAAAATCCCAAAATCATCCTGCTGGGGGCGGCCGGTCAGTTCGGTATATTTATCACGTTATTGCTGGCTCTCGCCGCCGGTTTTGACAAGCTCGATGCCGTGGCCGTCTCGATCATCGGCGCCTGCGATGGTCCGACGGCGATTTATGTCAGCTCGAAATTCGCGCCGCACCTGCTTGGCGCGATTTCAGTCGCGGCCTATTCCTACATGTCGCTGGTGCCGCTGATTCAGCCGCCGATCATGCGCGCGCTGACCACGGAAAAAGAAAGAATGATCGTCATGGGAGCGGTGAAACAACCGATCTCGAAGACGACCAAGATTGTGTTTCCGATCGCCGTCACCGTATTCGCTTCGATCCTCGCGCCCAAGGGTGCGCCGCTGATCGGCACCATCATGTTCGGAAATTTGATGAAGGAGTGCGGCGTCGTCGAGCGCTTGAAACGCGCGGCCGAAAACGAGATCACCAATATCGTGACCTTACTCCTGGGTCTCTGTATCGGCGCGACCATGGAAGCGGACAAGTTTCTGCGCGGCGAGACCCTGTTGATCTTAGGGCTCGGGTTCATCGCCATCAGCCTGGACACCGCGGTCGGCGTGCTGTTCGGAAAACTGATGTGCTTGCTCACCGGCGGCAAGATCAATCCGCTGATCGGCGCCGCCGGCATTTCGGCATTTCCCATGTCAGCGCGGGTCGTGCAGGCCGAGGGCCAAAGACATAACAAGAAAAACTATCTGCTCATGCACGCGATGAGCGCCAATGCCGGCGGGCAAATCGGCTCGGTCATTGCCGCCGCAGTGATGCTCTCAGTGCTGCAGGGCATGGGCATCGTCGGCAAGTAAGCGAAATCCCCATGGCGCAGTCCAGAGAAGATCTCGAAACTCGCCTCGCTTTGCTCGAGAAGATCGCTCTCGAAGCCGATCCCAAGGCCGCCGCCAAACAGCGGGCCGAAGGTAAGCTCACCGCCCGCGAGCGCATCGACAAGCTGCTCGATACCGGCACTTTTGCTGAAGAATTTATGCTCGCGGAAACCCAGTGCAGCGATTTCGGCATGGCGGAAAAGAAATTGCCCTCCGATGGCGTGGTCACCGGTTTCGGCAAGATCGACGGCCGGCCGGTCTACGTTTATTCGCCAGACCGCGCCGTGCTGGCCGGCAGTGTCGGCAGCGCCCATGCCGAAAAGATCGCTTACGTGATTCAAACCGCGCGCAAGCTCGGCGTCCCGGTCATCGGCCTCAACGACTCGGCCGGCGCGCGCATCCAAGAAGGCCTGTCCGTGACCTCGGCCATCGGCAAGATTTTTTTCGAGAACAGCATTGCGTCGGGCTGCATCCCGCAGATTTCCGCGATCATGGGACCTTGCATCGGGGTCGGCTCCTATTCACCGGCGCTGACCGATTTCATCCTGCAAGTACAAAACACCAGCCAGCTGTTCATCACCGGTCCGGCGGTGATCAAAGAAGTGCTTGGTGAGACTGTGACCATGGAAGAGCTGGGCGGCGCAAAAATTCACTCGGAAATTTCCGGCGTGACGGATCTGGTGGCGAAGAACGATGAGGAATGCCTGGCGATGATCCGGCGGCTGCTGGGTTTTTTGCCGTTGAATTTTGAAGCCGCGCCACCGCGCAAGCTCACGGCCGATGATCCGGCGCGCCCTCTCGAGGCGCTGGAGAAAATCGTGCCGGACGACATGAAACGCGCGTACAACATCATTCAAGTCATCAAAGCGATCGTCGACGATGGTGATTTTTTCGAGTTGAAAGCCAAATTCGCGCGCAATCTGGTCACCGGCTTCGGCCGGCTCGACGGCTACCCGGTCGGCTTTATCGCCAACCAGCCG
>JAICHC010000294.1 GCA_025922795.1 Candidatus Binatia bacterium
AAAGCGGCGGAAAATCGGCTTTGCGGGTTGCGTCGATCAGCAGGGACGACTCCGAGTTGTCGTAGCGGCTGGACGGATGGGTCGCCACCATGCCGATCGGAGTTGAGCCGAAGGGACGGTTGCCGACGATCTTGATGTCTTTGTGCGGTTGCGATCGGTGCGTGATCGCCCAAGTCACCGCCACCGGATCCTTGACGTTGATATCGTCGTCCACCGCAACGATCATCTTGCCGACGCGATCGCCGTAGTCGAGCACCGCCTGCATCACTCCCCACGGATCTTCGTCGTTGCGCTTTTTCAGGCTGACCGCAACATAGGGACGCATGTTGACCAAGGGTTCGATCATGTGCACTTCTTTGACGCAGTCGAAACCCTTGCCGACGATAAAGCGTTTGACCAGAGTCGCCATACCCATGGCTTTGATCTTGGAGCTCTCGCTCGGCGTGACCTGGCTGATGATTGAAACCCATATCGGATTCTTGCGATGAGTCACGCACTTGAGCTCGAAGACCGTGCTCAACGTGCGGGGATCGACGTAGCCCATGGATTCCCCGTACGGGCCTTCTTCTTCCATGTAATTCGTCGGAATGATGCCTTCGAGCACGATCTCGGCGCTGGCGGGAACTTCGAGATCAACCGTTTGACATTTGACGAGTTTGACCGGCGCGCCCATCAGGCCGCCGGCGAGCGCAAGCTCGTCGATCTCGGGCGGCACTTTTTGCGTCGCGCAGTAGGACACCACCGGAATGGTGCCGACAACGATCGCGACCTCCAACGGTTTGCCCATCTTGCGGCATTTTTCCCAATGGGTCGAGATGTCCTGCGGCGTGCCGGACATGAGACCGGTCGTGGTCGGGCCCTTGATCAAGCCGCGATAGTTGCCGACGTTGCGTTTGCCGGTTTCCGGATCTTTGGTGATCCAATGGCCGGCGGTGATGTAAGGTCCGTTGTCGAATCCAGGCGTCGACATGGGAACGGCGAACTCGAGCAAGCCGCCGTGTTCGAGTAATTGATCGCCTCTGTGAATTTCTTCTTGGCACGACCCGGAGCTGACGAGCACCGGATCAATCAAATGATCCATGGCGTAAATCCAGCGATCGGCGACTTCGTCGGGCTGGCATTTTAGACCCAGGCAATAGATCGATTCGGATCCGGAAAGACCGGCGACGAGAACTTGGCAGTTGTATTTACGCTTCTTGCCGTCGGTGACGTTATCGAACAGAAATCCACGGCGGGCTTCTTCCGGAATTCCGCCCCTGAACTGCCAGCGGACAAGCGGTTGGAGCTCACTGTCCTTATTGATCTCGCGGTGAATCCGGTACAATTTGCCATGTTCATCCAGAGCGCTGATAAACTCACGTAAGTCTTCATAAGGTTTCGCAAAATTCATAGCATGTTTGTCTATGCTTTTTCCCCGGCTTTGGCAAGTGTGACGCGCAACTTGGCTTGCAAATCCCCGTCCGATCCGTAAGATGAAACTCTCTCCTTATGGCACTCAAAATTTTCAACACCTTAAGCGATGACAAGGAAGAGTTCGTGCCGTTGTCGCCGGGAAAAGTGCGCATGTACGTGTGCGGCGTGACCCCATACGATTCCGCCCACCTCGGCCATTGCCGGTTTCTCCTCACCTTCGATGTGATCTATCGCTACCTGCTTTTTCGCGGTTACGACGTGATTTACGCGCGCAACTTTACCGACGTCGACGACAAGATCATTAAGCGCGCTCATGACGAACAAGTCGAGTGTACCACGATCACGGATCGTTATATCGCCGAGTTTGAAAGCGACAGCGAATCCCTGGGGCTGCTGGCGCCGACCATCGAGCCGCGCGCGACTCAGCATATCGGCGAGATCATCGCGATCATTCAGCAACTGGAACGGCGGGGACTTGCCTATCGGGTCGATGGCGATGTCTTTTATTCAGTCGCCGGCTTTGCCGGCTACGGCAAGCTGTCACGCAAAAAAATCGATGAGCTGGCCGCGGGAGCGCGTGTGGAGGTGGACGAGCGCAAACGATCGCCGCTGGATTTTGCATTGTGGAAGTCGAGCAAGCCCGGCGAGCCGACATGGGAGAGCCCGTGGGGGCCGGGGCGGCCGGGCTGGCACGTCGAGTGTTCGGCGATGAGCACCAAGTATCTCGGCCAGCCGTTCGACATTCATGGCGGCGGGCGTGATCTCATCTTCCCGCACCACGAAAATGAGATCGCTCAGTCGGAAGGCGCCTATGATCAGGCGCTGGCGTGCTATTGGATTCACAACGGATTCCTCAACATCGATCAGGAAAAAATGTCGAAATCGCTCGGTAATTTTTTCACCATTCGTGAGATCCTCGAGGATTTCGATGCCTCGGCGTTGCGTCATTATTTCTTGTCGAGTCATTATCGCAGCCCGATGGATTTCTCGAAGGAAGGGCTGAGCGAAGCTGCCCGGGCAACCGATCGTATTTACGAAACCCTTGAACGGTTGCAACGTTCGGTGCCCGGGATCGACCGAGCCGTGCCGGACCCTGGTTTGATCGAAGCATTCCGTCAGGAAATGGATGACGATTTCAACACGCCGCGTGCGCTGGCGTTGATTTTCGACGAGGTGCGCGCTCTCAATCGCCTGCTGGACGAAAAAAAATCCAAGGACATCGAAGCAAAAAGCGCCGCGTTACGGTCGATTTGTGATACATTAGGGCTGCTGCGTGACGGCTACGCGGAAGGGAAAAAGCAGCGCTTCTTAAAAAAAGGGGGGATGACCGTCGAGCGTATCGAAGAGTTGATTCGCTTACGAGACACGGCGCGGCTCGAAAAGCATTGGCAGGAAGCTGACCGAATTCGCGATCAGCTGAATCAGCAGGGGGTCGTGTTGGAAGACACGGCGGAGGGGACGATTTGGAAAGTCAGGTAAACGTAGGGGCGAATTTGCGGCGGAGGTGGTCGGTTTTTGGTCTGAGCTGCAGTCTGTTGGGAGTGATCGGCTGGGGGCATGCGCAAGAACAGTCGAAAGCCGGCGGGGGCACGACGGAGATGAGCCTGCGCAAGTCGGTTATCACGCGCCAGTTTCAGGGCCGGGAGTTTGCTGGCGAAGAGCGCGAGATCGCGCGCGGCGAATCGTTGTGGAGAATTTTAGTCGAGGAAAAAAGATTGTCCGACCGGCAATTTCACAGCTATCTGATCATTATTCGCGGCTTGAATCCGCAGATTAAGAGCCTCGACGTACTGCGCGTTGGAGATCGTCTCTTTATCCCTCTACGCTTGGATGAGGGGCAGGCCGCGTCGAGCACAATGGCCGCGGCGGCGGGGCGGCGCCAGGCCACTGATGGACGAACAGTTAATTATCGAGTCAAAGAGGGCGACCATCTGTATCGCATCCTGCGCGAGCAGTTGAAACTTTCCGACCAACGGAAACTCGCGGAGTATTACGCTCTGGTAACGGATCTCAATCCGGGAAGAGAGAATTGGGACAACCTGCTTGAGGGCGAGCTAATTCGCCTGCCCGTGATTGAGCCGAATGTGGAGATTGCCAAAGCAGAGACGATCGCGATCGAGCCGGGAGGCGGCACGGCCAAGGCGGCAACTGGAGTCGCTGGGGGGCAACCGCGCGGATCCCTAAGAGCCTTGCCATCATCGTCCGGAGTCACCTCGGAGACCGCGGAGACCGCCAGCAAATCGCAAGTGGCTCCCGCGTTATCGCCGACGGCGGAGCAAGCGATCCGTTCGCCGGCACGCGAGAACATGCAACTCTTTGCAAGAGTCGCCGAGGCCCTGGGTAGTGAGGTCCAGCAGAGCGGCGAAGAAGTCGTGGCGCTGGCGGACGGGGCCGTTCGACTCGATAGAAGCAGCTATCCGGTGATTTATCATGCGGCGCTTCGACAGAGAGTCGTGATTGACCCGGATGGGAACATCCCCGCGTCGTTGAAGAGCAAGTTGGGCGACCCAAGCATCGGCGCGCCGATTTTGGCCATGACCAGTGCTCTCTCCCTCGACGACGCCGTGCGCCAATTGCTCGTCGGACTCGGCTACCAACCGCTGCCGGCCGAAAAGCCGATCATTGTTCAAAACGCCGGCGTTGCCGTTGAAGCCAAAGGAAACTGGATGGCACTCGCTCCCGACGTCAGCAACAAGACCCAAGAGGTGTTGGTGATCAACCTCACCGATGCCACAAATAAGATCCCGGATTACCTAAAGAGCGCGCTGGCCAAGCACGGGCTCGATCTGAGGGAAATCATATTGCGGCAGCCGGTCAATGAACCGGGAATGACCAAAATATCAAAAGAGCTAAAGACCGAGCCGACGGCGGCAAGAAACTTGCCATTGGACAAAAGGGAGATCGTCGATGCCATACTGTTATCCTTCGGCGTCGCATTCGGCGTCGCCGAGGATATTTCGGTTGAGCTGCGAGACGGATTGCGAATCGACAAGCGCGCTGATCGAATTTTCGAGTGGAACAGCAAGCGCACCGCGCTTTTTTTCAAACCTTTGGATGCCACGGTCCGTCGAGCCCTGCAAGAGCGGCACGGAATTCTAACGGTCGAAATAGCTATTGACGCGCTATCCACCCGCGACGTGATCGCTCGAGTTCTACACTTGCTGGACGACCAGGCTGTTTATCGCGAGCACCGATTTCCGGCTGCCCCTGGTTCGGTGCCGGATCGATTGACGGTGAAGGCGTGGGGCTTTCATGTCGCCCAGAAGGCGATGTTTGTCACCGACCGACAGATCCCGCCGGCACTGCACCGGTTCTTTTTTGAAAAGGGACTCGAGATCGTCTATTTTCATTAGCACGATCGCGCGGGCGCCCGTAGCTCAACTGGACAGAGCATCAGACTTCGGATCTGAGGGTTGGGGGTTCGAATCCCTCCGGGCGCGCCATTTTTCGATAGCTTACGTCCCTCAGATCTGATCCTATCTCCGACTGTTTCACTTTCTGTTTCCAACTTTTGCAGTTGTTTTCTTCATCGGTGCTAATCCAGCTTCTCGATCCTGGTCCCTTTTCCATG
>JAICHC010000295.1 GCA_025922795.1 Candidatus Binatia bacterium
ATAACTTAACACATGATTCCGGTACGTTACAATTAAAAGGCAAACGACTGCACACTTGAAGGCCAGCAAAGCGATCGTATGCGGTGGGGCCTGGTTCAGGGTCTTGAGAGTTCGTACCGAATGCCGTAAAGAAATTGGATTTTCCGAGCTATTTTTTCGCTGGATCGTAGCCGAGAATCGGCGAGAGCCAGCGCTCGACTTCCGCGACTCGCATGCCTTTGCGCGCGGCGTAGGACTCGACCTGGTCGCGGCCGATAGCGCTGACCGCGAAGTAGCGCGCTTCGGAGTGCGCGAAGTAAAGCCCGCAGACCGATGCCGCCGGGTACATGGCGAAGCTCTCGGTGAGAGTGATTTCGGTCGCTTGGTTGACGTCGAGCAGATCGAAAATGATCGGCTTCTCGGTGTGATCGGGTTGGGCAGGATAGCCCGGCGCCGGGCGAATGCCGCGATATTTTTCCGCAATCAGATCTTCCGGACTGAGCCTCTCGTCTTTGCCGTAACCCCACTCGGCGCGCGCGCGTTTATGTAAATACTCGGCGAAGGCTTCGGCCAGCCGGTCCGCCAACGCTTTAGTCATAATCGAGTTGTACTGGTCTAGATCTTTTTCAAAGCGCTCCGCCAGCTCCTGGCAACCATGCCCGGCGGTGACTGCGAACGCGCCGATATAATCGACATGGCCGCTCTCGGCCGGCGCGACATAGTCGGCGAGCGCGAGTTGCGGTTTGCCGCGCGAGTTGTCCTTCTGCTGCCGCAAGGTGTGCAGCCGCGCAAGCACTTTCGCGCGCGTCGCATCGGCGTAGACGACGATGTCATCGCCGTCGCTATTGGCCGGATAGAAGCCATAGACCGCCTTGGCCTTGAGCAGGCGCTTGCCGACGATTTCTTTCAATAGCTCCTGGGAATTGTCGAACAGCTCCCGCGCCGCCGCTCCCCGGGTCGGGTCCTGCAGCAGATCGGGATAGTGCCCGCGGATTTCCCAGGTGTGGAAGAACGGCGACCAGTCGATGAACGGCACCAGCTCCGCCAGGGGAAAATCTTGCAGCACCCGCCTGCCGGTAAACTCCGGCACGGCAATGTGGTGCTCATCCCATTCAGTGCGTAGTTTGTGGCGCACCGCTTCATCATAGGTTAATAGCTGGGTGCCGACGCGGCTCTCGAATAGCGCGCGGATCTCTTCCTGTTCCCGGCGATTCTGCTGATCGAGCGTTTGGCGCGCATCGGGCCGGGTCAAGGCGCCGACCACCGGCACGGCGCGCGATGCGTCGACCACGTGGATCGTTTCATGTTTGTAGCTCGGCGCGATTTTAACCGCAGTATGGCGCTTGCTGGTCGTGGCGCCGCCGATGAGCAGCGGCAGGTTCAACCCGCGCCGTTCCATTTCCCCGGCGACGTGGACCATTTCGTCCAGCGATGGCGTAATCAGCCCGCTCAGACCGATGATATCGGCTTTCTCCGCGATCGCGGTTTCAATGATCTTGTCTGCCGGCACCATGACGCCGAGATCGATCACGTCGTAATTGTTGCAGCTGAGCACGACGCCGACGATGATCTTTCCGATGTCGTGCACGTCGCCCTTAACCGTGGCAAAAACCAGCTTGGTTCGATTTGCGCTGTCTTGCGCCGCCCTTTTTTCCGCTTCCAGGAACGGCGTCAAATACGCTACCGCTTTTTTCATCACGCGGGCGCTTTTGACTACCTGCGGCAAAAACATTTTGCCCGAACCGAACAGATCGCCGACCACGTTCATGCCGTCCATCAGCGGCCCCTCGATGACCGCCAGCGGTTTGCCGTACTTGAGCCGCGCCTCCTCGACGTCCTGGTCGATAAAATCCGTAAGGCCCTTGACCAGCGCGTGTGACAAACGTTCTTCGACGGCCCCGGCGCGCCAGCCGTCGTCTTTGACCACCGCCTTGTCGGATTTTTTGACGGTCTCGGCGAACGTGACCAAACGCTCGGTCGCGTCGCTCCGGCGATTGAGCAACAGATCTTCGACCAATTCGAGCAGGTCCTTGGGAATTTCCTCATAGACCGCCAACATGCCGGGATTGACGATGCCCATATCCATCCCTGCTTTGATCGCGTGGTATAAAAAAGCCGAGTGCATGGCCTCGCGTACCGGATTGTTGCCTCGGAACGAGAAGGAAATGTTGCTGACCCCGCCGCTGACTTTCGCCAGCGGCAGATTCTGCTTGATCCAGCGGGTCGCTTCGATGAAATTGACGGCGTAGTCGTTATGCTCTTCGATCCCGGTGCCGACCGTCAGAATATTCGGATCGAAAATAATGTCCTGGGGTGGAAAGCCCACTTGCTCGCTGAGAATCTTGTACGTGCGCGCGCAGATCTCGATTTTTCGCGCTAGAGTATCGGCTTGGCCGCGCTCATCGAACGCCATGACGATCACTGCCGCGCCGTAGCGCCGCACCAGCCGGGCTTGCCCAATGAATTTTTCCTCGCCCTCCTTGAGGCTGATCGAATTGACGATGCCCTTGCCTTGCAGACACTTGAGCCCCGCTTCGATGATCTCCCATTTGGAGCTATCGACCATCACGGGCACGCGCGCGATGTCCGATTCGCCGGCGATCAGGCGAAGAAATTTCTCCATCGCCGCTTTCGAGTCGAGCATGCCCTCGTCCATGTTGACGTCGATGATCTGAGCGCCGCCCTCGGCCTGCTGGCGCGCGACGCTGACCGCTTTGTCGTAATCGCCGGACAGGATAAGCTTGGCGAACACCGGTGAGCCGGTGACGTTGGTCCGCTCGCCGATATTGACGAAGTTCGACTCGGGACGCACGTTGAGGCTTTCCAGACCGCTCAAGCGCAGGTAGGGCTCTACTGTAGGCACGGCTCGCGGCGGCTTGTCTTTTACGGCCTCGGCGATGGCTCTGATGTGGGCCGGCGTCGTGCCGCAGCAACCGCCGACGATATTGAGCCAGCCGTTGTGCACCCATTCGCAGAGCTGCGGCGCAAAGGATTCCGGCGTTTCGGGAAAACCGGTGGGCAACAGTGGATCGGGTAGGCCGGCATTGGGATGGCTGCTCATATGAACCGGCGCGATGCGCGCCAGTTCCTCGATCAGCGGGCGCATCTCCTTGGGGCCGAGCGCGCAATTCATGCCGACGCTCAACAGCGGCACATGCGAGATCGAATTCCAGAACGCCTCGACGGTCTGGCCGGTGACGCCACGATTGCTGCCGGGTTGGATAAAGGTGACGGAAGCCATCAGCGGCAGATGAATTTTGCGTTCGTCGAAGAGCCTGGCGATGGCAAAAAAAGCCGCCTTGGCATTGAGCGTGTCGAAAATCGTTTCGACCAGCAGAATGTCTGCGCCGCCGTCGATCAGGCCGCGCGCCTGCTCATAATAGGCCTGAACCAATTCGTCGTAAGTGACCCCCCGCGTCGCCGCGCTGTGCACGTCGGTCGAGATCGAGCAGGTGCGGTTGGTCGGACCGATCGCGCCGGCGACAAAACAGGCGCGCGAGGGATCTTGCTTCGTGACCCTCTCCACCGCCCGGCGCGCTGCTGCGGCGCCGGCGACGTTCATTTCATACACATGCGGCTCGAGCTGGTAGTCGGCCATCGACACCGAGGTGGAGTTGAACGTGTTGGTCTCGACGATGTCGGCGCCGGCTTCCAGGTACTGCAGGTGCAGATCGGTGATCAGGTCGGGCTGCGTGATGCACAGCACGTCGTTGCAACCTTTGAGATCGTGAGTATGGTTCGCGAATCGGCCGCCGCGGAATGCCCTTTCGTCGAGTTGATGCGTCTGGATCATCGTCCCCATGGCGCCGTCAAGGACGACAATGCGCCGGGACAATAGTTCTCGGAGTTCTCTTTCACGATCGATCATCGGTTCGCCTGCCTGCTCTTTTTCCCCGCGGCGGCCGGCAAGCTCGCGCGCACAACAAAAATCTCCACGGGACGATTGCCGTTGCGTGCCAACCGCGCTCCGGCGAAGGACCCGGTTAATGAGTAGTCGATCGCTTCGGCTCCGGCATCGCGGAACCAGCGTTCGATCGTCGGCCGGCCGAATCCGAGCCACTGGTGCGCCATCTGCTCGCGCATCCACTCCTGCTTGTGCTCCACCAGATCGACGAGGATCACGGCACCCCCCGGCCGGGTGATGCGGCAAAGCCCCGCAACGGCGCGACCCGGGTCCGGGAGAAAGTGGAGGACCATCACGCAGAACGCCGCATCGACGCTGTTGGCTGGCAGCGGCAATCTGAGCGCGTCACCCCGGTGAAACTCGACGTTGTCGAGCTTCCGCTCCTTGGCCAGCGCCCGCGCGCGCCGCAACATCTCACTGGATAAATCGACCCCGATCACCCGGCGCGCAAACCGGGCCAGCTCGAAGCTCAAGCTGCCGGTGCCGCAACCGACATCGACCAACGTGAGATCGCGCGGCAGCAACTTTTCGATGGCCAACGAAGTTACCTGATCGTCGAAATAACTCTTGCGGATGCGCTCCCAATCTCCCGCCACCGACTCGAAATAACTCTCCGACCGGCGCAAGCGCCGGCGCCGGCAGGCGACCAAACGCGCCTGATCTTGCTTGACCTCGGGGATTGCCGCGATGTGCGCCTGCAGTGACTTGTAAAGCTCGCGGGTCGCCTCCGGCATTTTCTGTCGCACCGAAAAATAGGCGCTCGTGCCCTGCTTGCGATCCTGGACGAAGCCCGCGTCGCGCAGGATGGCCAGATTGCGCGACACCGACGATTGCACCGACTCCACCACTTCCTGCACCTCGCCGACCGTCAGCTCCTCTTCGCCGACGGCCGCGAGAATGCGGAGCCGCAACGGATCCGCCAAAGCTTTGAGTATGCGAACAAAATCCATAACAGCTCAATCATTATATTTGGATATTGTGATATTTACAACCCGGAGACAGCGAAGCCGAACCCAAAATCGACCTTGAGTTCACCACGAAGTGATTCATGAGCTTACGCTCGCCTACAGAAGATGAAAATAGGGGAATTCCCCTCGCCAC
>JAICHC010000296.1 GCA_025922795.1 Candidatus Binatia bacterium
AGGAAATTAAGGCGTTTTATATGCGCCTGAATGAAGACGAGAAAACCGTTCGCGCGATGGACGTTCTCGCGCCGCGTATCGGTGAAATCATCGGCGGGTCTCAAAGGGAAGAGCGGTATGACGTGCTGCGGCAAAAGATAAAGGAAGGCGGCATGCCGGAAGAAGCATACTGGTGGTACTTGGAATTACGCAAATTCGGCAGCGCACCGCACGCGGGATTTGGCCTCGGCTTGGAGCGGATGCTGATGTACGTTACCGGTATGAAAAATATCCGTGACGCGATACCATTCTATCGGGTTCCAGGCAGCGCGGAGTTTTAGCTCCCCCTCCTCGTTTTAATGAGGGGGCTGGGGGGTGGAGCAGGAGCGCCTTCAATTTGCGGGGAACTTTATTCCATGGAGACAAGGTCTCGAAACAGCTCGGCCGAGGCACTTAAGCGCAGCCGCCGCCTCCGGCGCGATCGATCGATTAGCGAGAAAGTGATGTGGGAGGCGCTACGCAAGCGTCGATTGGGTTTTCTCTTCAAGACGCAAGTGCCGGTCGGTCCATATTTTTTGGACTTCTACTGCCCCGAGGCGAGTCTTTGCGTCGAGGTTGACGGCGAGATGCACAACAGTCGGCAGGCCAAAGACCGCGCGCGCGACGCTTATCTGTCTGATCGTGGCATCGAAACCATTCGCGTCCCTAATCTGGATTTGTTCGATGAACTGGGCGTTGTCGCGGCCAAGTGGCTGAAGCTGATAGAAGAGCGATGCCGTGAACGCGTTTGTCTCCACCCCCCAGCCCCCTCCTCATCTCTTCGAGACGAGGAGGGGGAGTAGGCCGCCCTATCAAAGCTATCCTCCCGGGCCGCGGAAGCCTCCGCCGGCGGCCGGCGCCGTCGTCACGATCACCGGCGGGCGCGGCATAAGGATCTCGTCGATCTTGCGAACGGAGGCGTCGAAATGCAGACGCGACATCGTGTCAGTCGAACGAGCCGACGCAGCCAACAGGCGAGATCGCAGGTCGCGCAAGTTGCCCAGCAGGATCGGGCCCAGATCCGTCGACGTCTTTCCCGCGCCGTTCAGGCGGTCGTCGACAATCTCGAGATAACCGCGCTGGAGGTTGCGCCGATAGGTATCGACCACGGGCGTCGCCGCCGCCAGTTCGGACCAGATGCCGTCGAGCAGGTCTCGAGACAATTCCGCAACTGAATAAGATCGACCCCCTTGTTGAACATTGATATCGATCATGCGCCGTACTCGAGCTTCGCTGAGCAGGCTTCGGATGAGGCCGATCTGGCCGTTGTAAACCCTGTCGACTGCTCCGTACGGCTCGATGAGCGATAGAATTCTCGGGTCCATCAACTCTATCGGCGTGCGGAAAGCATTGGCAACGAGGAATGCCACCGCTTCGCGTTGCTTCGCAGCCGGTACCGGCTCAAACACGTCGCCGCCTCGGCCGGCGTGGTAGTTCGTTCGCACAACACCTCCGACATAAGTCGCCACATGGTTCAGTTCCATATTGCGCTGGCCCATCACTTCGCTGTACATATTGGCAAGAACGCTGTAGTCCTCTCCAGGCGTGGTCGTTGCCGGAATTAGAAACGCCATGATACGCTCTATATTGAGCAAGCCGAGGCGCGTGGCTTCGATGTGGTCGTCGCCCATGTCCTCCGTGATCGCATCAGGATCGGAGGGCCCGCCGCCGAAGCGAAGCATAGGGTTGTCGACCTGGCGCGCTGCGATGCGGTCGAGCTCGGGCTTTTCCTCTTCCGGTGTGTCGGCGCCGCGAATAGGTTTATAGCCCCACTCGATCGCGAATTTGTCATAGGGGCCGATCATAGGGATTAACCGGGCGTCGTCGCCCGGTTGCGCAACGTAATTGAAACGGCCGTAATCCATGATGGACGCTTCGTTGCCGTATTTGTTGGTGAACTCTTTATCTCGAAGTTGCGCGATTGAATACGTCGAGCTTCCTCGAAAGTTATGTTGCAATCCAAGCGTATGGCCGACCTCGTGAGCGGTTACATACCGCACCAATTCGCCCATCAACTCATCGGGGAAGGGAAGTTTCTGCGCGCGCTTGTCAAGCGGAGAAACTTGCGCGAAATACCAACTCTCGTTGATCGCCAAAATGTTATGCCACATAATCACGTGCGCGGAAAGAATCTCTCCCGAACGCGGGTCGACGACGCTCGGCCCCATGGCGTTTTGTGTGTCGTTCGGCGCCCACCGAATTACGGAGTAACGCGCATCCTCGGGGTCCCAATCCGGATCGTCGGGAGCGTCCTTGGCGATGATGCCGTTTCGGAATCCGGCTTGCTCGAACGCCGGCTGCCAATCTTCGATGCCCTGATGGATGTACTTCCGCCACCGCTCGGGGACCTCGCGAGAAACGTAGTAAACAATCGGCTCAACCGGCTCGGAAACGGCTTGGTTCGGGTTTTTCTTTTCGAGCTTGTGCCGGTTGATGAAGCTTTCGTCGACGACTCTCTGTTTCGGGCTGCCGTAGCTCTGGAAACGCACCGCGAAATAGCCGACTCTGGAATCGGAAAGACGGCCCATCATCGGTTTTTCAGGCAGCGCAACCAGATTGAAATGGACCAGGACGGTTCGGCTCGTGCCGCTCGAACTCGCCGAGCCGCTAAACCCGCCCCCACGCGCGTTGTTCATTGTGAGGAACGACCTGACTGACACATTTTCAGGGAACGCCTTAAACGAATCGATGTAACTACGTGCCGAGTCGATGGCTTGCGCTCCCAAAGCCGCCTTGACAGACAAGTCGCCCGGATCGCCGGTGAACAGCTTGGTCACGTCGATAACGGCGTTGCCTTCCGGCGATTCCGCCTGGATGTCGAAAGCCATGATAATCGGCTCGATCGACGATTCGATCACCGCACGCTTTAGCGATTCGTCGTCCCCGGTGTGACGGATGGCGTAGTCGACCAGGCGTACGTGAATTGTGTCGGCGCGACGTGTCAGACGGATAACCCTCTCCGAAGCCGCGCTGCCCAGGTAGCCCGTTCCCGTCGTTACCCCCGCGAGTTCGGCGTACCACAGAATCTCGCGGCCGATAGCCTCCTTCGGCACTTCGAAGAACAGCTTTTCATCCACTTCGTGGACTTTGAAGAAACCCGACTTCGTTATCGCTTTGTCGGTTATGACCTTGTCGTATGCCTTCATCTTGCCCTGCCGCTCCTCAGTCTTCGGCTCTTGCCGCGGCGGCGTCGGAGGCGGGTCTTGCTGAGCTACTGCACTTGGAATGATGAGGGCGACGGCGAGTGCCGCCGCGATCGCCTTAGATCGTGGAAATTTCATGGCCTGCTGAATCTTACCGCCGCCGTTGTCCGTCGGGTTCCGCACGGTGGACGCACTTTGGGGCAAACTTTGGGCGATGGAGCCGACGAGGCAGGAGTTCTTATTCCAGGGGCCGCTTGCAAAGGCGGCGTTCTATTTAATGACGGCTGCTGCAATCGGCTATCTGGGTTGGCAGGTCTGGCAGCGCGTCCGGCTTTGGCGTCAAGGCAAGCCCATCGGCTGGAAGCCGGACTACGTCGGTTCGGTAGTGCGATATGTATTAGGGCAGCGTAAAGTGAGAACGTCGCGGCCGCAATCCGGCGCGCCGATGCACCTGCTGATTTTCTACGGTTTCCTGACCCTGTTTATCGGCACGACCCTTCTAGGGATTAACACTTATTCGCCGTGGAAATTTCACCGCGGCTCCTATTACATCGGTTACGAGTTTGTGATGGACGTGATGGGCCTCGCGCTCTTCGTCGGCTTGATTTGGGCGCTGTTGCGCCGCTGGCTTTTCAAGCCAAAAACAGTCGTCCATGCCCCCGCGGATTACGGAACAATCGTATTGTTGCTCGCGCTGACCGTAACCGGCTTTATTCTGGAAGGCATGAGAATGTCGGTAACGCCAAAAGACTTCGACACATCCGCACCGGTGGGCTACATGTTTCGACAAATGATGCCCGGAGTAACACCATCGGCCTATGTCGCATTTTGGTGGTTTCATACGGCGATTGTGTTTTTCTTTTTTGCAATCATCCCGAGGCTGCGTTTAAGGCATATTGTGTATGCGATTTTTTCGACGTCCGGCAGCGATCCGGATGCAAAAATGGGAGCGATTCCGACGCTTTCCATGAAGGAGGTCGAAGAAACCGGCCAGATCGGCGCGCAGCATGCCAAGGACTATTCGCGCTGGCATCTGATGTCCCTAGACGCGTGCATGGAATGCGGAAGGTGCACGGAAGTCTGCCCGGCGAACGCCGTGGGCAAGGTGCTCGACCCGAGAAAAGTTGTTCAGGACATTCGCGCCGCCGAAGCCGACGGGCGCACGATCGCCGATGCCGTTTCCGAGGAAGCGCTCTGGGCTTGCACGACCTGCAACGCCTGCGTGGAGGCGTGTCCCGTGTTGATCCGACATGTTGATTTGATCGTAGGCGCGCGGCAGCATTTAGTTGCCGAGGGCAAACTCAGCGGCACAGCGGCAACTATGCTACGCCAAGTCGGCAGCACGGAAAGCGCTTGGGGAACACCGGCAAGCGACCGGGAAAAGTGGATGGATGGCCTGCAAATACCGCTCGCACGAGAACTTATTGCGCGAGGTGAAAAGTTCGAAGTGTTGTTATGGGTGGGCTGCGCCGGCGTTGCGGATCGCGGCGCGTCTAAGACGACACAGGCGTTCGCGTCACTCATGAAAAAAGCCGGCGTCTCGTTTGCGTGTTTGGGCAAAGAGGAACGATGCACCGGCGACCCGGCGAGGCGGACGGGTGACGAGTTTACATTTCAAGCCTTTGCGGAAGCCAACGTAGCGACGTTCGAGCAATACGGCGTGAAGAAAATTGTCACTGCATGCCCGCACTGCTTTAACACAATCAAGAACGAATATTCGGTTTTCGGAGGCAATTACGAGGTAATGCATCATTCTCAGATGCTCTCCGAATTGATCGATGCTGAAAAGCTCATAGCGCCGTCGCTTGCCGACGGC
>JAICHC010000297.1 GCA_025922795.1 Candidatus Binatia bacterium
CCAGGGCGCCCACCACGTAAACAAGTTATCGTTGTCCGGATCGAGCGCCCGGCCGACATCGACGAGACCTTGTGCCAGGATACGGACGAACCATTCTCTTTCCTCAGGCCGCTGCCCGACCAGGTTGGGATTGCGTTCTTTCGGGTGAACGTCGCGCTCGGTGCGCGCGATATTGATGTCGCCACACAGGATCATGCGCCCCCCGGCGGCGTGGGTTTCGCGAATGAACGTCTCCAGCTGACGCAGAAATTCCATCTTCGCGGAAAAATCCTTACCGCCGTTCGGAACATAGACCGAGAGAAAGATGAGATTATCGAGCTGGGCGCTCACGATGCGAGTCTCGAAATCGAACGCCGGATGGCTAAAGAGCGGCTCGGCCGCGAATGCGTCGCGCCGGATATGCAGCCCTACGCCCGAGTAGGCGCGCGCACCGTGCCAGTAACAGCGATACCCCTGCAGCTCGCAGAGCGCCGCCGGCACTTGGGCAACAGTCGATTTGAGTTCCTGAAGGCAGATCACGTCCGGCCGCTCGCGCTCGACCAATTCGAGAACCTGGGCCTCGCGCGCACGGATTCCGTTGACGTTCCAGGTGGCGATCTTTAACAATGACATTGTCTTTTTCTTACCCTGATCTTTAAAAATTGTATATGAAAATGAAGTCCATTCCAGCCATTGCAACGTTCAAGCGCTGCCGCCACTACTAAAGCTGGTTCCAAAGTACAAAATGTTCGGCGTTTTGCTCCTGCCGAATCGTTAAGCCGGAGCGGAGCTTCCAATATCAGTAAGACGATCCCGGGAATTCCACTTTCCCGGGGTCCAGAAAGCGTTAATCGCGAAAATTTCGGCGCACTTCGCCCATTGGAGTGACGAGTACTCATAAGTGGAGATAGGCCTGGTTGCTATTGAGCTTTGTTCTGCACCAGCTCAGGAAACTTTGTGACCATCGCCTCCGGAGGCATCGCTTTCAGCCTGACGCCCAATTCCTGAGACAGCATGATGGCATTCGCCGGCGCATTCGCTCGTGCATGGTTGTTATAAAACGCGAATGCCTTCTTGACCCCGGGCGTGCTTGCCGCGATCGTGATTCTTTCGGCATGGCGCTGGACTTCCTCACGAGAGTACAGGTAGTCATATCGTTGCCATGATTCTTTCGGATTCCACCACGCTTTCGCGTTGCGGCCATGCGCGCGAAAGTAAAAAATGTCGCCGATGGTTTCGGGCTCCTGGCGAATCGACGTGGCAAATTTCGGTTCGTCAATGAGAACGCCGCTAGCCCTATTCTCCAGCAGCAGCGCTTTGACTTCGGAACTTCGCTCCTGCCAGCTCTTGTGACGCAGCTCAACCGCCTTCGGATAATCGTAGAACCACCTAAGGGTGCTCTCGACCTTTGCCATATTCTCCGGTGAACAATGAAATCCGCTTGGATACTGCAGCAGCAATACGCCGAGCTTTCCCGCTTCGGCCAAAGGTAGAATGCCGGCCCGAAAGTCGTCGAAGTCCTTTAGGGTCGCTGCCTCCCACTGCTCGTCGGATTTCTTTCGGCCGATTTTCACGTGATGCGTAAATTTCTGCCACAGCTTTATGGCAAAGGTAAAGTCCGACGGTGTGTCTGCCCATGTTTTTGCGACCCGCTTAGACGGCGGCCGGTAAAACGTGTTATTGATCTCGCAGGTATTAAAAATCTGCGCGTAGTAATTCAGCTCGTCGAATTGTTTGGTCTTTTTTTCTGGATAGAAGGCGCCGTACCAACCTTTTGGAGGAGCGCCTAAGTACGAATACCCCGAAGTGCCGATTTTGATGTCTCTAACCGGTTTAAGCAGCATGGCGTGACCTGGTGCCGTGGTTCGCAAGCTCTTTTTTGCTCTGCTCTGTCAACCCAGTTTAGCAAACTTCGGGGACAAGAATAGCGCCGCGCCCGCGCACAAAGGGTCGCTCATGCCTGAGCTGCGATCACTTTACGACTCGCGGAAAATCAGAAGAGTTTTTCGACGCGCAGTCCAATCAAGCGGAATGCCTTTTCGTGCGGATTCTCGCGGGCGTCGAAAAAAGGCAAGATCAAGGAAAACGCTTCTTCTTTGAGTCGGCCGAGCGCATGATCGTCGCTGATCCGGATACTGTCTTTGACGCTGCGCGACCGGTTGCTAGTCTGAAAGTCGGCGAACCGAACGGTCACCGTCACCGTGCGAAAGCCCTTGAATTCCTTCGCTCGTAGCTTCGCAAAAATCCGGTCTGCCATCAGATCGAGGCGCGCCGTGACAGTCGATCGGCTGCGCGTATCTTCTCCGAAGGTTTCCTGTTCGCCGAGTGATTTGCGCGTCCACTCGTTGGACACTTCCGAATCATCGATGCCGCGGGCCTTTTCGAATAACCGCTGGCCCGATCTGCCAAACCACTCCACGAGAGTGGGCGCGGGAGCCTGGCGGAGGTCTGCAACAGTGAAGAGATTTTGTTCATGCAGAAAACGCTCGCTCTTAGGCCCAATTCCAGGGATGACCCGGATGGGAAGCGGGCTGAGGAAATCTTCCACCATCTCCGGCGCGATAATCGTCAACCCGTCCGGCTTACGATACCCCGAGGCGATCTTGGCGATCAGCTTGTTCGGGCCGATCCCTACCGAGCAGCCGAGTCCTTCGCGTTCGCGGATCGCGACTTTGAGCCGCGTCATCCGGTCGGCTGCCGCAGCGAAACTTTCCAACGATGAGACGTCGAGATAGGCTTCGTCAATGCTCGCTTCCTCGAAAGCGTTAGAGAAGAGCTGCAAGATCTGCATAATCCGGCCGGAAACTTCTCGATAGACCGGCATGTTCGGTTGAATAAACACCGTAGCCGGTGCGCCTCGTCGGCGCGCCGCTTCGGCAAGGTGCCAGGCGCGTGAGATCGGCAAGGCTGAGCGAATACCAAATTCGCGGGCTCTATAGTTCGCTGTGGTGACTACCCCTCTCCCTTTGCCTTCCTTTGGGTCAGCCCCCACGACGACCGGAAGATTTCGTAAGGCGGGATTGAAACGTTCCTCGACCGCGGCATAAAACGCGTCCATGTCGACGTGCACGATGATGCGCATGATCTAATTATCGAGATCGTTTCAAACTTTCCGATCGTTCACGCTGCGATTATCAATACTACTGCCCATTCCTTTCGTTCAAGCCACTCCATCGCGGTGTTTCGTGAGGCCATTGCAGCGGAACAAATCGTCCTAATGCCATCGGATGCGCTGCCGAAATTTTCCGACGAGGTTCGACCTCAGCGCATCGTCACGCGTTTCGACCTCGGTGCGGCATAAAAATATCGCTGCAGGCATCCGTGGTGCAGCGCCAAAAAAACGAAAAGGATGGGTAGGTGGTTTTTTGTTGCCCGGGTTAACGAAACCGTGCTAAGCCGCATGTATCGCTTGCAGCAAATATTTTCTTAATCGACGTGAGGCGCTTCAGCTGAAGACCGGAAGGTTTGATGTTTCAATTCATCAATGGAACCATCGAATGCGGTGAATGCAGAAACGAAATTCGCCACGGCGAAGAATTTAATTGTGACTGTTGCGGCGCCAGTATCTGCGAGAATTGCCTCTTTCACCACGAAGATGAATGCACTCTGTCGACTCGGGGGGAGAAGCTAGGTTTTCATTGATCCTGCGCCGAAATTCCGGATCCGCGTATAGACGCTCAGAAACTCATTTCCATGCATGGTTCCGCTCCGCTCGGAGGCTGTTTGGAAAATTTCTGTTGAGCGGCGAAATTGCGTCTGAGGGTCGCATTTCAACACTGTGGGTTATGTGTTCAACAGCCGCAAAAGCTAAAAAAAACTACGGATCATGATTCAGGCTCATGCAGACGTGATCGGAAGCCTGCTTCGTCCGCCGGAGTTACTCAAAGCGCAGGAGAACGTCGCCAATGGGCGCCTCAGTAGATCGGAATTCGCCGAGATTGAAAATCGCGCCGTCGAGGAAGCGATTAGCTTACAGGAAAACGCCGGGCTAGAAATTGTCACGGACGGCGAGATGAGGCGGCAGTCGTTCCAGAGCCAGATGACCGCAGCCATCAGCGGCTTCGGTAAAGTCGATCTGGACGCCTTCCTCTGGGGCGATTGGCACGACGAGCAGGGCATCCATCGGAACAGACGGCCGCGGCGGTTGGGTGTGGTCGAGCGGTTAAAGCCAGTTCGCTACCTGTCAGCCGATGAATTTTCCTATCTGGCAAAAAAAACCAAAAGGATCCCCAAAATCACCATTCCCAGCCCGAGTTTGTGGGCAAATTTCTGGTCGCCCCGATACTCGCGTCGTGCATACCCCACGCTTGACGCGTTTCTGGCTGATATCGCCGGCATCCTGCGCGATGAAGTTAGCGAGCTGGCCCGCAGCGGCGCCACCTACATTCAAATTGACGCGCCTCATTACTGCCTGCTGCTCGATCCCCGCACGAGAGCATTCTACGAGACACGGGGCTGGAGTCTAAACCAGTGGCTCTCTCTGGGCGTCGAGCTCGATAATACGATCGTGGCCGATTTTCCGAATGTAACGTTTGGATTTCACCTGTGACGCGGCAACCAAGGCAGCCGGTGGCTGTCCCACGGCGGTTATGAGGCGATCAGCCGAGAGTTGTTTCGCAGCTTAAAAGCCCAACGGCTACTGCTGGAATACGACGATGAGCGCTCGGGTTCTTTTGCTCCGCTCAGGGACGTGCCGGACGATAAGTTCGTCATCTTAGGTTTGATTACCACGAAGAGGTCTCAGCTTGAGTCCGTGCCGACCCTTAGACAACGCATCACCGAAGCCAGCCGTCATATCGCTCGAGAACGTTTGGGAATTAGCCCGCAGTGCGGCTTTGCTTCTTCAGTGGTTGGCAATAACATCTCAGCTGAAGCGCAACGCAGGAAGCTGGAGCTTGTGGTCAAAACAGCGCGCGAGATGTGGGACTAACGATACCCCGCTTTAGCCCCGTATCGTAGGCAAATCTAACTATCTAATTTTCTATC
>JAICHC010000298.1 GCA_025922795.1 Candidatus Binatia bacterium
AGTACGGAGGTCGCCAAGGATACGAAGGTAGGGGGGGTTAACCCCGCCCTTACATTAACGCTTCGTGGCCTCCGTGCGCTTCAGGGTGCGGCGGGATTTCGCGTTGAATGAGCAGCTTACGATCAGGGGTCAGAAATTTGCGCACGCTGCGAAAACTCCTAACGATACTAGCACGAACTTATGAAGGTGTCGTAGGGCTCGGCATTTGTTTGGCGCCATAATTTCGTTTGACTCAAGTCCTTCGTTTGGTACGCTCAACCTCATCTGCAAGATAGGTTGTCTATCTCACCGGGAAGGAGAGCACGATCATGACGAGCATGAAGAGGTATTTGACAGCCATTTGTGCGTTAGCGCTGCTTTGCGGGCCTGTCTCCCGCACCGGCGCGGAGAGTTCTTTTTATCCGAAAGCGAAAGAGGAAGGGCAGGTGCTGCTCTACACTTCACTGGCCGGCAGCGACATCAAAGCGTTTCGCGACGCCTTCCAAAAAGCCTATCCGGGAGTGAAGCTGGAAATCTACCGCGCTTCCGGCACGACGATCCTGCAAAAGATCCTCACCGAGAGTCGCGCCGGGAACGAAGTCGTCGATGCGGCCATGACGCAGGACAACGTGCTTCATGTCTTGAAGGAGAAAAACCTGCTCGCGAAATTCGACTCCTCCGAGAGAAGGGCGTTCGATTCCCGATTCAAAGAAGCGGAAGGTTACTGGACCGATGTCTATCCGACGGTGCATTCGATACCCTACAATACCAAGCTGGTGGCGGCGCAGGATGTGCCGTCCAGTTATCAGGGTCTTCTCGATCCCAAGTGGAAAGGCAAGCTCGGCCTTAACCGCAACAACTTCATGTTCATTGCGGCGATGATCGACTTTTATGGCAAGGAGAAGGGTGAGGATTTTCTTCGCAAGCTGGCACAACAAGATCCGCAAGTTCGTTCCGGCGGAACGCTGACCGCCACGTTGGTGGGTGCCGGAGAATTGCCGATTGCCTTTTCGGTCAACGCGAACAATGTCGAAAACGTCAAGGAGAAAGGCAGTCCGGTCGATTGGGCGCGGCTGGGAGACCCGCTCTACGGCGAGCCTCATCCGGCGAGCGTGATGGCCAACGCGCCCCATCCAAACGCAGCGCGCTTGGTGGTTGAATTTGCTATATCGAAGCCGGGCCAAATGTTGATGGCCAAGCTGGGAAAAGTTCCCGCTCGCAGCGACGTGGAGCCCAAGATCGGCGTCGACCGCGCCAAGCTGCGGATCATTCCGACGAAAGAGGCGGCGAGAACCGCCTATTATCAAAAAAAGTTTGATGAGCTGTTTGGCAAGAGTAACTAGGCAGTCCCGCCGCGAACCGGCGGAACACCTTCTCTGGATCATCCTGATGTCCACTAGCTGTCGTTTGGAAGACGTCTCGCGGCGCCAAAACGAAGATTTGATTTAGGGTGTACGTGTTCAAGGAGGCCAGTATGTCACAACAGAATATGGAAGTGATTTGTGGCATCTACGAGTCCCTCAGTAAGGGTGATGTTTCTGCAGTGCTTGGCCAGATGCACAAGGACATTGAGTGGAGGGAGGCCGAGAACTTCATTTACGCCGACCGTAATCCTTACGTCGGCCCGCAGGCGGTGCTCGAAGGGGTCTTCATGAGACTCGCATCGGAGTGGGCAGATTTCACGGTTATACCAGAAGAGTGGTTGGATGCCGGAAATCACATTGTGGTACTCGGCAGTTACACCGGCAGACACAAGGAAAGCGGGAGAGAAGTGCGGGCACAGTTCGCTCATATCTGGGGTGTGACGCACGGGAGAGTCGTAAGATTCCAGCAGTATACTGATACGAAGCAGTTTGCCGATGCGATTGGATACCTTTGGAGGAATCTCGAAGATCCAAAAGCACGCTGAATTCGACGCGAAGCGCGATCAGCTGGGGAAGGAACTTTCAGCGGAGATGGTGCGGGGAGCGCCGCCGTTGACCTTTTCGTTTTGGACGACATAAGCCATGTAGATGCAGTCGGCCATCGCTCGGCGCATGTTGTTTTTCATCAGTTGGGCGTTGATACAGGCTTCCTGCAGCTCCTTGGTGTCGGCGTATTTTTTCAGAATCTCTTTTCTAATCATGCCATGTTCGACGTCGACATCGGCGTGCAGCTTGTAGAAAGTTAAAGCGTCGTCGGGCACCCAGCTATAATGCTTACGGAAGGTGTCGAGATCGCGCGACATCGCTTTCGCCGTGTCGTCGCCCTCGGAGACCGCGACGCCGAGCAGCCACGATGTCTTGAACGCTGCGCTGGCAAAGCTATCGACGGCGAACTTGACGCCGAAGAGCGGCTCGGAGTCCTTGACGAATTCACGATCCAATCCCAGGCCGACGCAGACGTCGAGCCAGTACTCCGGATGCGGCTTGCCCGCTTTGCCGATCAGATCTTCGCCTTCCTCCTCGATCGCTTTGGGCAACCACATGCGGCGCACGTCGGTATGCGGGCAATTGTAAAGAATCGAATACTCTTTGATCGGCACCTGCTTGGTGAAGTAATAGCGCTCCTTGGCCCAACCTTGAAGCTGATCTCTGGTGCACTTGCCGTTGCGGAACAGCGCTTCCCACGGGTGCGGCGGCCGCTGGTGATCCTGCCGGTTGGCTTCAAAGAAAGCCTGAATGAATTCATCGGGCGCGAGTTTGTGATCGAGTTTAAACATCAACGTGATTCCTTTCCAGCGGATAATGCCACGTCATGTTAAGCCAACATGCCGCGCGTCTACACGTCCTCGCGATAATGGCCGATGGCGTCCATCAAGGGCTTGTCGGACATCACGAAGAATATCGCGGGGTCCTTGGACGTATTTTCATGCTGATGAAAACTCCACAGCGGCACGACGAACGAGTCGCCTTGCTCCCATTCGTATCGTTTGTCGCCGATGGTGCTCACGCCGCTGCCGCGCCAGACGTGATAGATGGTCGAGCTGGTATGGCGATGGCTTTTGGTCTTCTCTCCGGCTCGCAGCATGTGAATCTGGCAAGCCATAGTCGGCAAGGTCGGACCGCCGGTCACCGGATTGGCGTAATCCAGAACGATGCCGTCGTACGGGTCTCCCGGCTGCTCGCCGACTTTGTTCAATGCGTTCTCGGTGTCGGCCCACTTATAACAAAACGCCGGCGGCTGAATCGAATGCGGTTTCATCCAGGAAGGGCGTAGAGCGCCGGCCGTCGCCAGCGTGAAACCTTCGGGCTTGGTCACGGGTTGCTTTTTGCGCGGATCAGGCTCGTGAAAATCGGTTTCCAGCAATCGCACCAGCGGGGCGTCGAGGCCGTCGAGCCACATCATGGTCTCGCCGCGGTTCTCGTGATCATGCCAGCTCCAACTCGGGGTGGTGACGAAATCGCCTTCGCCAATCTCAAACGATTCGCCTTCGACGATCAAGCGCGTGCCGTGGCCTTTGAGAATGAAGCGGATCGCTCCCGCCATATGGCGATGCGACAATGCGTCTTCGCCGGGCTTGAGCATCTGAAGATTCAACACCAAGGTTCGCGACGGGCTGTTCTTGAGCGACGGATTCCAGAGCTGAATCACGCGGCGAAACGACACATCCAGTCCGACCACCTCGCCGGCTTTCTCCATGGCGGCGAAAAGATCCTTCCCTTTCCAAAGACAGGGCTCGAAGGAGGCCACGGGCTCGCGCTTAACATCGCCCTGGACGTTTTGCCAGTAACCTTTGAAATTCTTGCTTTGGAGTTCCTCTTCGAAAGCTTTGAGTGCTTCGGACATGGCGTGAACCTCCGTGCCGTATTTGAGTCTTATCTAGCGCGATTCCTGGAACCGTTGCAAGGCGGGGAGAAGGGGGGGTTGGAGTGATGGAAGCGCGCTGAGAGGATAGATTCGAGGTGAAAACCGCAGCGAAGCAGAGGTGGCATCTCATCGCAGAGACGCCAGAGTTCGGAATGTTTTCTTGATTAAGATTCTCTTCCCGGCGCACTCCGCGTCGCCGCGGTAAATTATCAGGCATATTTACTCGATTACCTTGACGGTGATCATGTTGGTGGTGCCGGCTTGATGGAGCGGCAGACCGGCGGTGATGGCGACGAGATCGCCGCGCTTGACCAGGCCCAACTCGAGCGCTTTCTTTTGCAGGGCGCGCACCATTTCATCGGTGCTGCGAAAACCCTTGATCGACACGGGCGAAACGCCCCATACCAGGCAGAGCATCTTGACCGTCTGCGGCTCCGGACTTACCGCGATGATCGGTTGCTGCGGTCGGTAGCGCGCGATCAGGCGAGCGGTGCTGCCGGAAGTCGTGGGGATCAAAAAAGCCTTGACGTGAAGGTCGCGCGCCAAAGAAATTGCCCCGACACTGATCGCTTCGGGCACGGTCTTTTTCAGTCCGGTAAAACGCTGGCGCGGCTCCAAAATCGATTCGGTTTCTTCCGCCACCTGCGCCATGACTTTAACGGCTTCCAACGGATACTCGCCGGCGGCGGTCTCTTCGGATAACATCAAGGCATCGGTGCCGTCCAGAATCGCATTGGCGATATCCGCTACCTCGGCGCGGGTCGGCCGCGGATTCCAAACCATCGAGCGCAGCATTTGGGTCGCGGTGATGACCGGCTTGCCGAGATGATTGGCCTCACGGATCATCCTTTTTTGCATCGCCGGAATGCGTTCCTGGGCGATCTCCAGGCCGAGATCACCGCGCGCCACCATGATGCCGTCGACGTTTTGCAGAATGCCGTCGAGATGATCCAGCGCCTCGTGCTTTTCGATCTTCGCAATAATCGGCATCGACGACCCTTGCCTGCGCAGCTCGCGACGGGCGTAAAGAATGTCCTCGGGATTGCGCACGAATGAGAGCGCGATCATGTCGACTTTCTCTTTGATGCCGAAGGCGAGATCTTTCTTGTCTTCGCTGGTGAGCGCTCGGATGTTGAGGCTGCTGCGCGGAAAGTGAATGCCTTTGTGTGAGCCAAGAAGGCCGCCGACGACGATG
>JAICHC010000299.1 GCA_025922795.1 Candidatus Binatia bacterium
CATCAAGTATTCGTAAGCGTCGCCCAGAAGATCGTCGCCCTCGGCGCGATTGCGGCTGAAATCCAGAGCTTCGAAGATGCCGACCAGCTTGGTCAGCCGATCGACCATGTCCTTGCCCTTGCCGAGCTTGGCCTCGTCGTTGAAGTCGGATTCCCTGAACAGACCGGCGAGATCGTTGGCCTCGGCGAGCCTGGCGACGATCTTGTTCATCTTGTCGCCGATCTCTTTATCGCCTTTGGCGGCGACCATATCGGCAAAGCCGCCGCCCTTCGGCACCACCAGGAGCGCGTCCTTCTGACCGGAATACTTGTCGGAAACGTATTTCATGAAGAGCAGGACGAGGACGTAGTCCTTGTACTGCGAGGCATCCATGCCGCCGCGCAGCTCGTCGCAGCTCGCCCAGAGAGAGGAATAGAGTTCAGATTTCTTGATCGCCATGGGCTATTACATGCGCTATTTCAGTTTGGGGGAGAAACATCCGGCGCCGTGCCCTGCACGACGGCCCAAAGGTTCGCAAACATCGCCCCGCAAGCCGCCTCCGCGGATATCTTCGTGCGGCGTGGCGACCGCGTACCAGGGCTTTAGAGCTTCAGCCATGGGTAAATCCTCAACCTATGATCCGAGCGATGTTCATTTCTTCGAGTCCTCATCGTCTTCGGGCTCGGCCAATTGCTTTTCCAACTCATCGAGCGACGGCAAAATTTCGGCGATGGCTTCTTTGACTTTGGGCAAATCCTCCTGCGCGATGTGCCACACGCGATCCAGATCGACTCCTTCGTAGGCGTGGATTAACACGTCGCGCAACCCGGCCATCAAACGCCATGGAACCTCTGGATGCCTTTTGCGATACGGCGCTGGCACGCGCTTGGCCGCCTCGCCGATGATCTCAAAATTGCGGATCACCGCGTCCTGTATCATTTCGTCCTTGAGAAACTGTTGTTTGCCGCCCTTTGTATAACGCTCGATCTTTACGGCGCATTCGAGGATATGGGCCATGTAGACGCGAGGATCTTTCTTCACAAGGGCCGCGCCTCCTTTAGAATGCGGCGGCGCAGCAACCAATACAGCCCATTGCTTGTGACCACATCCACGCGCTTTCCGAGGACCCCTTCAAGTTCTTCGACCAGACCGGCGGGAAACCACGGGCTCGTCTTCTCAGAGGTATCGACCAATAGATCGATGTCGCTGCTCTCGGTCGCCTCCCCGTGGACCACAGAGCCAAATACACGGACATTGCGCGCGCCATGCTTTTCTGCGATGCGCAGAATCTCCTCGCGCTTTTCCCGCAAAAGGACATCCGTACCTTTGTTTTTCTTCTTTTCCGATCGTGCCATGCGACACCTCGCTACAAATCAAGCTGCCGTTGAGTATCTCTAAACGATTCGCGCTTGCCTTTAGTGCGCCGAGCAGAAAAAACTGCGCGTCGCTGTCATACGTAAGTTTTGCGCCACGGATCTTTACGAGTTTGTCGATTTCCTCAGGCGCTAGAGGTCTCTTGATAGTCTTCCGCGACTGAACACCCACTCATTCGACGAGCAACTTGCTGCCAAACGGGACGAGGCGTTGGATTTCGACCAACTCGCTCGGATCTAGGCCGGAGACGATCTCTCCCGAAGTTATATCAACCAAAGGAGCTTCCTTCTGAACGCCGATAGTGGCAGTGAAACAACAAAGTCAGAATTTTCAGCAGTTTATCGGATTTAGCAGGTTTCGGGCAAGCGTTTCGCAACCGAAAGCGCGGACCTGAGTCGAAGCGTGTCAGCTCTAAAAGTTGTCTCGAACCGGCGGGTTTCCTCAAAGTGTCGAGGTGACGAGGCTTCATTGTTGGCTACCGCGCCGTCGTGATCGCGATCGTGCCGGCGACAACGGCGACGGCGCCCAGGACGGTGCGGAGCGTTAGACGCTCGATGCCTCTCAGAAACAGCCCTGTGCCGACGAGAATCCATAACGGGCTCGTTGCCACGATTGGCGAGACGACTACCACGGGCCCGACGCTCAAGGCGACGATCACCAGCAGGATCCCCAGCGTCTCAAAAAAACCGGCCACGGCGAACGCGACCAGCGCTTTTCGACTCCAGGCCGGCCGTTCGCGCGCGAGCGGCGACAACAGATAACCGCCCATCCAAAACAACGACACCCATCCGACGGTCGCAGCGAAAAACAACGGTTCATTAGCCAACCCAAGCGCGTAGCGGCGAATCGGATGACTGATGCCCGCCAACAACGCCGCTCCCAACGGCAAAGTGACATGCCACCACCGGTACAGAGCGGGCTCGTTCGACGGTTGCCACGAGATCAGGGTCACGCCGGCGACGATCAGCGCCGTGCCGGCCAAGATCCACAGGTCGGCGTTTTCGCCGAGGAAGAGAATCGCGATCGACGTGCTGAACAACGGATGGCATCCGCGTACGGTCGTGCCGCGTGATGCGCCCATGTAAAAGATGCCCGCGTAAGTGAGCAGACGAATGACCGGCTGCAGCGTCCCGGTAATAAAGAACAGAAATAGCACCCAGGGCGATACGCTGGGCACAGCGCGCGTCAAAAGCAACAATGTTCCGAGTCCGAATGCATGGATCAGGAGCGAGACCAGAGTCACGGTGACCGGCGTCGAGTGGCGCATGCCGCGGCGCGCCGAAATCCCCGACGCCGCGTAGGAGAGCGCTGCGGCGAGGGCGATGATTTGCGGCGGAATATCGAAGCTCATCGAAAAGGCGCCGCGGGAACGGCCCAGGGCTAACGCTCGATCTCGCGAATGATCGCTTCGGTGAATTTCTTGGTCGTCGCGTTGCCGCCGAGATCGCGGGTCATGACCTCGCCGCGGGTGAGCACCCGCTCAAGCGCCGCGGTGATTCTATTTGCCGCCCTCTTTTCGGACAGGTGGCGCAGCATCATGACGGCCGCCTGGATCATCGCCGTGGGGTTGGCGATATTTTTGCCCTTGATATCCGGCGCGCTGCCATGGACGGTTTCAAACAGCGCATGACGATCCCCCAGGTTCGCACCGGGAACGACGCCGAGACCGCCCACCAATCCGGCAGCGAGATCCGATAGGATATCACCGTAAAGATTTTCCATTAGAAGCACGTCGAATTTCCACGGATCGATGACCAATTGCAGGCATGCGTTGTCGACGATGACGTCGCTGAAAGCGATGGATTTATAGTTCTCCGATACTTTTCTGGCGCAATCCAAAAACAATCCGTCGCTCAGCTTCATAATGTTCGCCTTGTGCACCGCGGCGACTTTTTTTCGCCCGTTGCGGCGCGCGAACTCGAAGGCGAACTTGGCAATTTTAGTGCACGCTCTCTCCGTCACGATCTTCAGACTTTCGACCACGCCCGGAATCACTTCATGCTCGATGCCGGAATAGAGCCCCTCGGTGTTTTCCCGCACCACGATGAGGTCGATATCCTGGTAGCGAGCCTTAACGCCGGGCAGATTCTTAATCGGGCGCAGGTTGGCGTACAGATTGAACGTCTGGCGCAACTCGACGTTGACGCTGGCGAAGCCCTCGCCCACCGGCGTGGTCACCGGGCCTTTGAGCGCGAGGCGATTCCGTTCAAAGGAATCCATCAACTGCTTGGGAAGGGTCGTGTTGTGCTTCTTGAGCGCTTCGGCACCCGCCAGATAGGTTTCCCACTCGACGCTGACGCCGGCGGCTCTGACGATTGCCAGCGTCGGCTTGGTGACTTCCGGGCCGATGCCGTCGCCGGGTATCAAAGTGACCTTATGTTTCATCGTTGACGCCTTTCTCAAGTATCATTTCTTATACATGATCGATGCGGAAATAGCAGCGCGATCCGCGCCCGCACGTTGACTTTGCCGAGATCTCCCGGCTACCTTGTTCACATTATCGAAAACCGACCGGCCCTGCCGATCTCGCTGCTTGGCCTTCGACGTCGTTCCGTCACTATGTTTGATAAACTCACCTCGAGACTTAGCGGCATTTTCTATGGCTGGTGGATGGTTGCCGTCGGCTGCAGCATCCGCATGCTCGGCGGCGGTTTTCACCTCTACGGATTTACGATTTTTTTTCTGCCGATCACGCAAGAGCTCGGCTTGAGCCGCGCCGCAACTTCGGCGGTCTTTGCGCTGGCACGGGCCGAAGGCGCCATCGAAGGGCCGCTGGCCGGTTACATGATCGATCGCTTCGGCCCGCGGCCGATGATGCTGGCGGGCGTTATTTTATCGGGCCTGGGGTACCTACTTCTCGCCGGCGTCGAAACCTATGCGGGATTTTTGGCCGTCTATCTGGGCGTGATCTCGCTATCGTTTTCCGCCGGGTTTATGCACTCGCCGATGGTGCTCGCCAACTCGTGGTTCATCCGCCGCAAAGCTTTCGCGATGACTCTTGTCAGCAGCTCCATCGGCATCGGCGGCACCTTGATCACGCCGCTGCTTGCATTCAGCGTGCAGACTTGGGGCTGGCGCTACGGTGCATTCCTAGCCGGCCTGGGGCTGATCATCGTCGGTGTGCCGATCGCCTTGTTTGCCAAACGTTCGCCCGAAAGCATGGGACTTCTGCCGGATGGCGGCCCGCCGCCGGCGACCGAATCGGCCAGAGCCGGCGTCTTCCCTGCGCACGCTAATATTGGACAGTCCGATGACCAGGATATCAGCGTTCGGCAAGCCCTGCGCATGAGCGCATTCTGGATGCTCGTTCTGGCGACCACCGCGCGTGTCGGGGTTTTCAATTCGATTACGGTTCATTTCATTCCCTTGATGGTATGGAAAGGCGCGACCGAGCAACACGCCGCAGCGATGCTCGCGGTCATGGCGCTCATGAGCCTTCCGTCGCATTTATTTATCGGCTGGATCGCCGATCGCGTGAGCAAACCGAGGCTAATGGCGATCTGCATGGTCATCGGCGCGGTGTCGATCGCGTTTCTCGCGTATGGTCACGGTCTTGCGTCGATGTGGCTGTTTACACTGCTCATCACCTTCGTCGAGGCG
>JAICHC010000300.1 GCA_025922795.1 Candidatus Binatia bacterium
GCGCGCAAACAAAGAGCACTTTCCATCGAGGAATTCTTGTAACCGGCTCGCTAGCGCCAATCGTCTCTTGCGAGTTGTTTGCCTTTCCTCCCACTCCCTTGAGCCTAAAGGTCGGCGCGGGCCATAGCAACATCGCAATGACCTTGGATCAAACATCACAACTCATTTGACCGAAGCTAAGGGTCCAATCTGTTGCCATCCTGTTAAAGCGTCGTCGGATCGAAGAGGCAAGGTGGGCAGTCAACCCGGGTCGCGCACTCGCTTAAGCCGCACATCGACGCAATGTGAAATTAAAGCAAGCTCACCCCTAACCCCGGGCCGGTGGGGACGGCGATCGCGCCGTTGACGACTTCGAATCCCTGCACCCGATCGCCTTCCAATTCCTCGAACTCAGCGATCTCGGCGGGCACAATAATCCCCGGTGTGGCGCTGATGAGATGCGCTTGAGCCGCTTCGACCAGCTTCGTCGTACCAGTACCGCCGACATGGCAGGCCAATCCCGCAGCCTGGCACGCTCTGACGACCGCACGGCTCTTGCGAAAGCCGCCGAGCTTGAGCAGCTTGATACTCACCGCGTTCGCCGCGCCGGCGTTGGCGATCTTAGCCACATCCTCCGGCGCATTCACCGACTGGTCTGCGAGCACCAATGGTGTTACGGACTTGTTCACGGCCGCCATCCCTTCGATATCTTCGGCCGCTACCGGCTGCTCCACCATGATCAATCCTTCAGGCGTCAGCTGATCGATTATCCGGATCGCGGTAGCGGCGTCATAAGCGCCGTTGAAGTCGGCGGTAAAACTCACGGCGCCGCCGACCGCCTGACGCACGGCTTTGAATCGCTCAAGATCAGTGGCCGATCCGGCACCGAGCTTGACCTTCAGAAAACGGTAGCCTTGCTTGACGAATTGTGCGGCACGCGCGGCCATGAAATCTGGCGAGCCCATGCCCAGCATCTTGAGCACCGGGATGGTTTCATAATATCGGCCGCCGAGAAACGTCGATAGCGGACTCTTTGCCGCTTTCGCAGCCAGATCGAGCAAAGCCATTTCTACGGCCACGAGGTGGCGTGGATAAGTGGGCAATTGGCTGTCGAGCTGCGCCATCAGCCCATCGAATTCGGAGACATCTCGACCGATCAATATTTTGCCGGCCGCCGATTCGAGGGCATCGATCCCAGGCATAAGAGTGGCGTCTTGCTTCGGCATCACCGAAGCAGCGCCCAGTCCGGTCAAGCCATCCTCGGCTTGTAACTTGACGTAAAAGACCTGTACGGAATCCGCGGTATAGCTGGCAGTTTGCCAGCGGTGTTTGCGTTTCAGACGGTGCGGAAAAAAGCTAATGGTGGAAAGCTTCATGACCGTGGGGATCGTTCCCAAGGACGGGCGCGCTTCGCCCGAAACGATCAACTCAACTTCTGCAGGCTCAACGTCGGCTCGTAAAGCATTTGAATGACGATGCCGTCGGGATCGGCGCAATAGAACGACGCGCTGCCGTCACGGTGCACTTTAAACGGGTGGACGATGGTTACCCCTTGGGAGCGGAATTCGGTTTCCAGTTCCGCGACGCGGGCGATGCTTTCGACCACGAAGCCCAAGTGATCCAGCTGCCTTTCTTCCGCGGTCTCGAGAAACTTTTCCGATACTTGATGAATAGCGATGTTGTCGCAGCCCGAAGAGAGATAGATGTTTTGCGGATCCGGCTCCCAAACCACGTCCATGCCAAGGATCTCCTGATAGAATTTTTTTGAGCGGGTGACGTCTCTGACTTTAAGCGCGATGTGGCGCATGCCCTGAAGCCCAACAATACGACGCATGTCGTGACTATAACACAACGGCACAAGGGCGCGCGATTGCGGGCCAGGCAGCGTTATCGCCCCTGGCAGCGTGAGCCGGCGCACAACCTCACTGGCGCAAATTCACATTTTGTGTTTTAAAGAGTACCGAGTCTTGTCCTGCAACCATGGCTAAAGCCAAGAAGAAAACCCGTAAAATCCGCCCTCATCTCGATATTCTCGAGGATATTAGCACTCTCATCAGTCACTCGCACGATCTGCAGGAGACGCTCGAGAGCATCGTCGCCACTGTCGCCGATCGGATGGAGACCGAGGTTTGCTCGATCTATATTCTCGACCGCGACAAGAACCGACTGACCTTGCGCGCGACCATGGGATTGGATCCGGAGTCGGTTGGCAAAGTATCGATGGGCACCAGCGAGGGTTTGACCGGATTGGTGATCGAAAGAATGAAGCCGGTCATGGTCGCCGATACGCTCGCGCACCCCCGCTATAAGTATTTTCCTGAAACTCACGAGGAACATTTTCACTCATTTCTTGGTGTGCCACTAATCGAGAGAAAGATGCCGCTTGGTGTCTTGGTCGTGCAAACCTCTCGCCGGCGCGAATTCTCGCGCGACGAAATCCGTCTGCTGACCACGATCTCGGCGCAGGCGGCGAGTATTATCGTGCAAGCCCGCCTTGCGGAATCGCTCCTGACCAAAGAACAAGAGCGCGAAACTCTGCAGAAACGCATGAACGAGGCGATGCGCAAACTGCGTTCCTATGAGGGAAGTCGCAGGGAAACGACTAAATCCAAACAGCACTGGCGCGGGCGCCTAAGCGGCTTGGCCGCGTCGCCGGGCTTCGGCCGCGGCAGGGCATTCGTTTTGGAGCCGCGCATGGATTTGAGCGCAATCAAGAAGAGAAAAGCTAGAAATCCGGAGCGGGAGATGGAACGGTTTCGCGGCGCCGTCGAGCGCGGGATCGAACAGATCAACATCGTCAAGAATCGGATGCAGCAATTAATTTCCAAAGAGGAAAGCGCCATTTTCGACGTTTACCGGCTGATTCTCGAAGACCCTGCCATCATTCACCAGATTGAGTCGCAGATTCTTCATGAAGGCTACGTCGCCGAGTACGCGGTGAAAGTCGTTTTCGAGCTCTATCTGCAGTCGATCGCACATATCGAAGACAACTACTTGCGCGAGCGCAGCACCGACGTCAAAGACGCCGCTCAAAGATTGCTCGAGAACCTGTCCGGCATGCCGGGCCAGCAATACGACGTCCCGGATGATGCCGTTTTGGTCGCCGAAGATCTTTCGCCGGCCGATCTGAGTATGCTCGAAGGCGATAAGTTTAGAGGCATTGCTCTCGCGACCGGCGGCGTAACTTCCCACGCTTCGATTCTGGCGAAGTCTTTCGAGATCCCCACCGTTGTTGCCGTCCAAGAGCTCATGGAGTCGGTCCATCAGGGCGACATGCTGATCATCGACGGGAATGCCGGCAGCATCCACGTGAATCCAAACGCCGAGGTTATCCGCGAATATGATCGCCTCGAGCGCGACTATGCCGAATTGAATCGTGAGCTTGGCGCTCTCAAAAATCTTCCGGCTGAAACCACCGATGGTCATCGCGTCTCTCTCTACGCCAATATCGGATTGCTGAGCGACGTGGCTTTTGCTCAGTTGCACGGCGCACAAGGCGTCGGACTTTACCGCACCGAGATCCCGTTTCTATCCCACCGGGATTTTCCCAGCGAAGAAGAACAATATTCGCTCTATTGTAAGGTGGTCGAAGGCATGGCCGGCAAGCCGGTGACCATCAGGACCCTCGATATCGGCGCCGACAAGTATCCGAGTTACATGCGCAGCGTCGCCGCTGAGCCTAATCCGTTTCTCGGCTGGCGCTCGATACGTATTTCTCTAGAAGTGGAGGAGATCTTCAAGACCCAGCTCCGAGCCATTCTTCGAGCCGGTGATCTTGGCCGGGTTCGCATGCTGATTCCAATGATCTCCAGCCTTGAGGAGATCCAAAAAGTAAAAGAAATCCTGGCTGAGGCCAAAAACGAGCTCGAACGGGAAAACACGCCTTACGACCGTCAGATGGAGTTGGGTATTATGGTCGAAGTTCCCGCTGCGGTTCAGCTCGCTGAGCGATTCCTGCGTGAAGTGGACTTCCTCAGCATCGGTACTAACGACCTCATTCAATACATTTTGGCCGTCGATCGCAGCAATCGCAAGGTTGCAAGCCTTTACGAGCCGTTGCATCCCGCAGTGCTTGCAGCCCTGAGCGCGACGATCGAGACGGGCAAACGAGAGGGAAAACGGGTCGGGATGTGCGGCGAGATGGCCGGCGATCCGTTATGCGCCGTGCTCCTGCTGGGTATGGGTTTGGAAGAGTTCAGCATGGGCTCCCTTTACATTCCCGTGATAAAGCAAGCGGTTCGTTCGATAAGCTACCAATCTGCCAAGACAGCTGCCGAAATCGTTCTGAAAATGGATACCATGGGCGAGATCAAGCGCTACCTGTTCGAACAAATGCGCGATCTTGGTATGGTCGAACTACTCGAAATGTATCACTAATTGGGCGAATGACCGGTTGCATTGGAGCGCCGGTTGATTTCTCACGACCTCATGCTAAGCTGAGATTCGAACGTTCGTTCGAAACTACCAAGAGGACTCTCATGGAAAAAATCGCGACATTCGCAGATTGGATCGACTACTTTCATCACTGGCAGAAGGATATCGGCTATGACCCGGAACTGCTCGCCGGTTATCATTTCGAAACCAAGCTCGGCGAATTGCACTCCCCCGATATCGAATTCGGTGATTTCAAGGGTCAGCCAAAGTGGCAGCGGGTTACTCAGATTCCTAATCAATCGATTCGCGACGCCTTGATGAACTTGATCGTGTATCAGGGCGACACGGAGTTCGCGTCGGTGGAACAGCAAAAAAACTTGCTCGATACGGCACCGACGGATTACGACCGTCAATCACTGACCCGCGTTAATAGCGAGGAAATGCGTCACGGTTGGCAGATGTGTTATCTGCTGGTCAATTATTTTGGCGATTCCGGTAAATTAGAGGCCCGTAAACTACTCGAGCGCCGCGCCTTTCGGGGGGACCGTTTGCTCGGTTCATTCAACGC
>JAICHC010000301.1 GCA_025922795.1 Candidatus Binatia bacterium
CCGGCGGCCTGATCATCGATTACATTCACTGGCGCGCGATTTTTTTCTTTCTGATTCCGATTGGCTTGGCGGGTATGGTGCTGACTCTGATCAATCGTTGGAAGGGAAACACGCCCCCGTCATCGCAACCAGCCGATTCAAACGGCGCGATCGATTATCTCGGAGCGCTGCTGCTGATTGCGGCGACGGTGACGCTCATTTCTTGCATCGACCATCGCATTATGGAAACGCTCCCGCCGGCGCTGCGCGCCGCCCTCGTGCTTGGCTTTGCCGTCTCTTTCGCGGGGTTCATTTACCGCGAGTGGTCGACTCCGAGCCCGATCCTCGACCTTTCACTGTTCCGGATTCGGATGTTTTCGCTCAGCAGCCTGACCCTTCTTCTGGTCGGTGTGGCGCAGGTGATGATCGGTTTCGTCCTGCCGTTTTATCTGCAGGATGTTTTGCATTTCACGCCGTCGTTCATCGGCTTGCTGTTCGTGAGCGCCCCGATCTTCACCGTGACGCTTGCGCCGCTGGTTGGCTGGGCGGTGGATAAAATGGGTCCGCGCCTGCCGGCCACCTTGGGCGTGGCGTTTCTGGTTAGCGCCGGATTTTTCGGATCGTTTCTCAGCACAGACTCGGACTGGCCGGCCGCAGTCGGCGTCCTCGCCCTCTGGGGATTGGCCACGGCGCTATTTTTTACCTCGAATCACACCGCGATGATCAACTCCGTCCCGCCACAGCATCGCGGTGTCGCCACCGGAGCGATTTACGTCGTGTTCGGACTCGGCACGACTTTCGGCGTATCGTTAGGCACGCTACTCCTGACCGCCGCTTTCCGTTTTTACAGCGGCGACCCGGCGGCAACGCCGACGCCGGCGAACGCGGCGGTATTCGTCCAGGCGATGAATTTCAGTTTTCTCGTCGGTGGTTTCATGGCGCTCGTGGCGATGTTCTGCTCGGCCCTGCGCGGCAAAAGCACGGCACCGGCCGCGTGAGTTGTCCGAAGAAAGTAACGCACTCGCTTTGAAACAACTCATCTCCCGCCTCAAATAGACTTTCCACGGCGCGCGCGCTATGTCTGTCACATCACAAGGGCTCGAGCTGTGACATCCATAGGCGCCAAGATCAAAGATTACGGACTCGTTGCTCTGGGTTTTATCCATATTGGCGTTGGTCGCGGTTTGCACGGTACCTTCGGCGTCTTCTTCGTCGCGCTGCTCGATGCGTTCGGCTGGTCGCGCGCTGTGACCGCCGGCGCGCTGTCGCTCTCGATCATGGTGGAGGGAATCTTCCACCCGGTGGTCGGCACGCTCACGGACAGGCTCGGCGGCCGCAAAACTCTTCTGCTCGGCGGTTTGGTGCTCGCGGTTGGCTTGGCTTGCAGCGCGACCATTTCGTCGGTGTGGACGCTTTATTTCTGGGTGGGTATCGTTTCCGCTGCGGGGATTTCGCTTATCGGCATGGTGCCGCATGTGGCGATCATCTCGCGCCACTACGCCAAACGAAAAGCGACCGCGCTGGGCATCGCATGGGCCGGCGGTGGCGTGGGTATTTTTTTGCTGGTGCCGGCGACGGCCGCTATGGTCAGCCATTGGGGCTGGCCATCGGCCTACGTTGGCCTAGCGATACTGGTTTTAGTTGTCGTCATCCCGCCGGTGTTTTGGTTGATCCCGGCGAACCCTGATCAGGCTGAGTCGGGGGTCGTTGAGGGTCACCGGTCAACGCGTGGAAAGCATGGGCCGCTAAATGGCGACCGGGAATGGACCGTAAAGCAGGCGCTGACGAATTCATCGTTCTGGTTGCTTTTCACCGCAAGGGTTCTCGCCAGTTTGGGCAATCAGGTCATTGTCACTCATCAAGTTGCGCATGCGGTCGACCTCGGTTATCCGAAAATCTTTGCTGCGTCGGTTTTCGGTGTCATGGGGGTGGTCAGCATCGCCGGGCGTATCCTTTTCGGTTATCTTTCCGACGTGATGCGGCGCGAAGTCGTCTACACTTGGGTGCAGTTGGTTTCAGCTATCGGAACGATCGCCCTGATGGCGACGACCGATACTTCTTTGCCGCTCTTGCTCTACATCTATGCGGTCTTTTACGTACTGGGCCAGGGTTCCCGGGCATTGGTCCTCTCGGCGATTTCTATCGATGTGTTTCAGGGCAAAAACTTCGGCGCGATTTTCGGCTACTTTACACTGAGCGTCGGCGTTGGCGGCGCCATCGGAGCTTGGCTCGGAGGTTACCTCTTCGACGTGACCCGTAGTTACTTGCTGGCGTTTTCCATCTCGCTGGCCTGTTTGATCATCTCCATCTTCGTCGTTTGGATGAGCACGCATAACATCAAAACTCAAAGAGAGGCGAAAGGAGTCATCGCATGATTCATCTTTACACGTGGGCTACGCCGAATGGTAAAAAAGCGTCGATCATGTTGGAAGAAGTTGGCCTTCCGTACGAGGTGCATCCGGTCGATCTCAGAGAAGGCCATCAGTTGAAACCGGAGTACCTGGCGATCAACCCAAATAACAAGATTCCCGCCATCATTGATACTGAGGGTCCCGGAGGCAAGCCGTTTACACTTTTCGAATCCGGCGCGATCTTGATGTATTTGGCCGAAAAATCCGCCAAGCTATGGCCGGCCGACCTGCGCCAGCGCTATACAGTCATCCAGTGGCTGATGTTTCAGATGGGCGGTGTCGGCCCGATGTTCGGCCAGGCGAATTACTTCTATCGGCTTGAGGAAAAGGTTCCGTACGCCATGGAGCGCTTTCGCAAGGAAGCTCTGCGCTTGTACAAGGTTCTCGACAAGGAGCTGGGCCAGCGTGGGTTTCTCGCCGGCGAGTATTCGATCGCCGACATCGCGACCTACCCGTGGGTTTGGCGCCACGAAATGCATCATGTCAAACTCGAAGATTTTTCCAACGTGAAGCGCTGGTACGATACGATTTCGCAACGACCGGCGGTGCAGCGTGGGATGGAAATCCCGAAGGTTTAAAGCGCGTGTTCGTGGGACGTGTTCGTGCCGTACACGACCACGATTCACGCTCACGACCGGACCCTAGCGCTTTTGGGCGTATCCTCGGTCGCCGAAAACTGAAATCGTCCTGAAGAAGGGAATCAAGAAATGGCCAAAGCACAAAAAATAGAAAAGCCCCGCGCGGAATGGGGCTCGGATGTCGTGGTCGATTTGCTCAAAGCTTTCGAGTTCGAATATATCGCGCTTAATCCGGGAGCGACGTTTCGCGGCTTGCATGACTCGCTGGTCAACTATGGCGGCAATCATGCGCCAGAGATCATTCTCTGCAACCACGAAGAGATCTGTGTTGCGCTGGCGCACGGCTACGCGCGTGCAAAGGGGAGGCCGATGGCCGCCGCGGTGCACAACATCGTTGGCCTTCAGCACGCGTCGATGGCGATTTATAACGCCTGGGCGGATCGGCTGCCGGTGATTGTCCTCGGCGGTACCGGACCCATGGATAGCGCTAACCGCCGTCCGTGGATCGATTGGGTGCATACGGCGCTCGTGCAGGGAAACTTGGTGCGCGACTTCGTCAAGTGGGACGATCAGCCGGGCAGCGTCGAGGCGGTGCCGGATTCGTTCATCCGCGCTTATCGTCTAGCGACTACCGATCCACAGGGGCCGGTTTACATTTGCTACGATGCAGACGTGCAGGAAAAACACCTCGATGGCGAAGTGAGCTTTCCGTCGCTCGACCGCTATCCCGCTTCGCTGCCGCTGCAAGCGCCGGAAGAAGGGTTCGAAAAAACGATCCGCTGGCTGCTCGAGGCCAAGAAACCGGTGATCCTGGCCGATTGGGTGGGCCGAAGGGAAGCCGGGTTCAAAGCCCTCGGTGAACTGGCCGAGTTGCTGGCGGCGCCCGTGCTCGATCAATTCGGCCGGTTCAATTTCCCGGTGCAAAATCCGCTGAATCTGACCGGACAGAGCGACAAAGTCATTCCCCAGGCTGATTTGATCTTGACGCTCGATGTTCCCGACCTGGAAGGCGCGACTGCGCGCAGAGCGCAGGAGAGAGGCAATCGTCGCGCAACGCCGTTGATCGGAGCCAATGCCAAAGTCGTCAACGTGGGCCTCGACGACTTGCTCGTGCGCGCCTGGGCCACCGATTTCAACAAGTTGCGCGAAGCGGATTTGATGATCACCGCCGATACTTCGGTGTTTCTGCCTGAGTTGGTGCGGCGTTTAAAAGCAGAAAAAAAACTCGCCGATCTGAAGGATGACATCGGCAGGCGGCGGGCCGATTGGGGGAAAATTCACGAAGACAAGAAGGCCGCGCTGGAAAAGGAACTCAAAAGCAAGTGGGACGATAAGCCCGTGTCGATGACCCGGATCTACGGCGAAATCAACGAGGCGCTGAAAGGCGAAGATTGGGTGCTGACCAACGGCAGCTCGCAGAGCAAGGAAAATCTTTACCTGCCGGCGACCAAGTTCAATCAGATTCTCGGCAAGTACAAAGGCGGCGGTTTGGGCTATGGTTTGCCGGCGTCGCTCGGCGCCGCCTTGGCGCTCCAAGGGTCGGGAAAGTTTTGCATCAACATCCAACCCGACGGCGATCTGCTGTTTACCGTGAGCGCGCTCTGGACTGCGGTGCATCATCAGATTCCGCTGCTGACCATCGTTTGCAGCAATCGGTCCTATTTCAACGACGAAGAGCACCAGGAGAGAATCGCCGTCGTGCGCAACCGCCCGGTCGAGAACAAAACGATCGGTATCCGTATTGAAGACCCCAACGTGGATTTCGGCGCGATGGCACGCACCTACGGCTGCTGGGGCGCCGGCCCGATCACCGAGCCCAAGGATCTGATCAAGACCTTGCGCGAAGCGGTAAAGGCGGTGAAAGAAGGCAGGCCGGCGCTGGTGGACGTAGTGTGCCAGATGCGCTGAACCTCTTGATTTGACGGGGCCATGCGAGGGTCATTGATAA
>JAICHC010000302.1 GCA_025922795.1 Candidatus Binatia bacterium
GACGCCCAAGAACTTTTCGTAGCTGCCTTCGCATTCGAGAAGGTCGTCATCGGTGAGTTGTCCCCACTTTTTCTTGAGCTCTCCTTTGAACTGATGCCAACTGCCTTTAAACTGATTTTCGTCCATATTCGCCTCCTGACTGTTTAAGCCAGGCAGTAACTCGTGCAGAAGTAGTGCCAGCTGAATCGGTCGCAAGGAGGACGGCCCAAATCGTTGTAACTATGCCAGAACTCAACTGAGATGGGCGCGAGACCTGGCGAAGCAGGCGACCATGAGCCGTCGTCTGTCTTGATTTTGCGACAACAGTAAAGGATCACACAAGCAGAAGGGGCGCTAGCCGTAGTAGATGTCCAGCGCCAACCCCGCCGCTAGAGTAGCGCCGATCTCCCACAAATCCCTGTTGTGCGCTTGACACCCAAGTGCCGTTCGGATGAGAATGGCTTCACCTCGAACGGGAGAGATGATCATGGAAAGAACGGTTGCCGGCCGGCTTGGGATATCAGTTTCGGAACGGATTTCGTTCCTGCTCAAATCGGGCATCTTTCTTTCGGTTTGTGGCGCTACATTGTTTGTCGCTTTGGCTGCCAGTTATCCCGCGGTTCATGATACGCTGCACAACGTCCGTCATAGGTTAGCCGTCGTGCCTTGCCACTAAAGAAGTTCATCGCCCCCCTTTTTATCCTTTTCGGTGCGCTCTTCGGCTCAGCATTGCCGGCTGAGGAGCTGAACGTGTATTTCAAAACTAGCCCACGTTTGGAGCTGCTGCGCCCCTTCGCCAGCCCGGTTGATCTCTCCTTGCTGGTTACCGGCGCCGACGGCAGGCCGGTTGAGCACGGATCAGTTGCTATTCGGCTGCACGCGCCGTCGCCGGGATTTTTTTTCTCGACCGATTACCCGCTGGTCGAAGGAACTGTGTTAAGTGAGCTCCGTTTGCCGTTGCGCCAGGGCAAAGCGAGTTGGAAGTACCTCTTTCCGATTCGCGGCGAGTATCGCTTGACCGTCGATGCCAGTTCAACTGACGGGCGCAAAGCCGGCAGAACATATACTTTTACCGTGCGCGAGAATCCCAAGAAGTGGCTGGCGCTCGGCGCATTCTCGGGGGGGTTGTTTGTGCTCGGTCTGATTGCCGGTAGAATTTTTACCGGACCACGAACGAACGCCGCGGTGCTGATCGCGGCGGTGAATCTATTGGCTGCAACAAGCGGAACTTGGGCTGCGCCGCAACCGCCCGCGTCCGATTCGGCGGTGTTGACCATCGAACCTGCCACCGTCGGCAAGCCAGTCGAGGTTCGCTGGAGTTTGGCGCGTGATGGAGCGGCACTGTTATCGCTGACGGTCCATCATCTGGAAAAAGATAAAGTTGTTTTCGCCGTAGAGAAGATTCCCGTCGACGGTGAATGGTCGATGAAATTTCACTTCCCCGACGGCGCGGAATACCGTGTCACGGCGCTTGGCAGCGTTTCCGGTCGAACGCCGATGCGCGCTGAGCAGATTGTCTCGGTGACCGGCGTCGAGCCGCCGGCGGCCGCTATGCTGAGCGTGTTGGCTTACTTTGTCGCCTTGATTGCAGTCGGGCTGGCTGCAGGACGTTGGAGTAAACGGCCGAGTGCTGTTTATTCGAACTAGGGTGAGAGAAGACGATCAGAGCCCGCCCGCCATGAAACCGCCTGTAGTTTAGGCTAGCCAAGGTCCATTTTCGCCGAAAAAAAAAGGGCGCTCGTCGTGGCGACGAGCGCCCGGGCTCAAGATGTCTGGAGTCAACCGCCTAGTTTTCCGAGACGTCGATCAGGACGCCGTCGGGGTCGGAGGTTTGGAATTGCCCGAAGCAACAGGTGGCAAGCAGCTTTTGCCTCACTTCGCGCTCCGGATTTTTTTCCGGGCGATCCTCGGATGATGGATTGGCACCGGCGAACTTTTCCAGGTCCGCTTTGAACGCGGCTATGCTTTCGACTTTGAAGCCGATGTGATCCAGGGCCGGCCGCTCGATGCCGGAGCCGAAGAAATCGGAGATCTTCCACGGCATGACGGCCAACGTGACTTTCCCATCGGAGAGGTAGTGATTGGGATCTCCGGCAGGCTTTTCGAGTTCGTTCAGCTCGAAAACATCTCGATAAAATTCGGCACACCGATCCGGCTCCACGCAACGGAGCCCGAAATGGCCTATGCGACGTTTGCGCTCTTCGACTTTGTCCGTATATAAATCGCGCCGATTTTCCATGTTCAGTTGCGAAAGGTCGAAAACATTGCCGGCCGGGTCGTGCATGCTGATGCCGGCGAAGGGGCGATTGCTCGGTCGTTTGAGCACCTGGATTTGCGGGTATTTGTCCTTGAGCCGTGCATAAACCACTTCGACGTCTTGGACTTCGAAGCCGAAGTGATCGAACCCGGCTTGACGGCCCGGCGCGCGCGGATTCAAGTTTAATCCGACGTAGCCATCGCCGACCACAACGGCGCCGCCGGCGCGCTGCAGGCTCGAACGCCTCATGCCGAACACATCTCTGTAGAAGTCGCCTTCCTGGTCAGCGTTGCTGGTGACAATCGCCATATGTCGCATTTGTGCAAACATCGTCGCCTCCGTTATGCCGTCGAGATAAAGCCAACCTATTCGAAGATGGCGTGGGTTGTCAATCCATGCCGGATTTCTTCGTGTCCCGTATACCGGGCTCGTCGGAGTGCGACCCGACCAAGGAGTCATAAAACGGTGCGCGTGTGGTGAGATCCAGGCAGAGACACCAAGAGGAAACGTATTCACGAGCGAGATTGCGGGAGTTTTTGGGAGCAATGGCGTGTTCCTTCGCGTAAGTAGGCGGCGCTCTCGAGTAAACAGTTTATTCAAACACTCAGTGACGCTATAATCATCCAATTGGCGATTGGGAGCACCGAGCATGTTACTTTCCGAAGATGCAACTTCGGCGATTGCGAAAACTGCGGTTGATGGGATTGTCGAACTTACGGTCGATTACAGCCGGGCCCTGCGTGCCATCGGACAAGACTTGACCGATCTCTTTCCCAAACTACTCGAAATCGAAATCGATGGTTCGAACTTTATCGCGCGAGGTCGCAGCCATCCCAATCCATTTCATCAGCACAGAAATTTTACTTGCAAGAATTTTTGGCAGAAGCTGATCGGTAAAAAAGCCGAAGCTGAACCGGTCGCCTTTGAGCCGGCGGCACTCAGCTTTCACCGGACCTATACTGTGGCCGATATCGAGCGGCTGGATAGGCTCTATACCGCCCACCGAAGCGGGCAGCTGGGAAGGCCGGACAGCTACAGTCTCGCCGAGCGGCTACGTGTCATGGGCGGCATCGTAAACTCTCGGAAGGGGCGGCTCAAACAACTCCGCAAGAATGGCGACCAGCTATTTGTGGATTACTGGGGTGAGAACGATCAACTTCGCACTGCCAAACTTACCACGGTCATTATGTACCGCAATCAAGAGGACCAACCTTCGCACAGTTCGATGCCCAAAGAACTGTGGGAAGGCTATGACTTTTGATTTACGCCGCGCAGGTTGGCGATGCCGCTGCGCTTACCGATTGTCTAACCCTAACGGCTAGAAACTTGCCTTTGTAGGTGACCACCACCCAGTCGCCTTCGGGATCCGATTGTTTCTGGATGTCTCATAGAGCGATGGAATATTGGGGTCGGATTTTACAGCACTCCGTTACTCCAATACTCCATCACTCCGGCACGGGATGGCTTGCCTCACCCTAGACGTTGACGACTACGACACCTTTGGGTTCGAGGTAATAATCCAGCGCCTCGGGACCGTGCTCGCGGCCGACGCCGCTCGATTTCACGCCGCCGAAGGGTAGCTCGTCGTAGCCGTAGTGAAGCGAGTTGACCCACACGTTTCCGGCCTGCAGCTTGTCGATTGCTTTATTGGCATTTAATAAATTGCGTGTCCAGATCGACGAGCCGAGTCCGAACTCGGAAGAGTTGGCCTTCTCGAGCGCTTCGTCGAGAGTCTTGAAAGTGTAGACCGGCAGCGCCGGACCAAAAACTTCCTCTTTGGTCATGCGGGCGTCGTCGGGTACGTTGCTCATCAGTGTCGGCAGATAAAAGAAGCCTTTATCGAAGTCCCCGCCCTTCGGGCGCTCACCGCCGAACAGCACCTTCGCGCCGCGCGACTTGGCGTCTTCTACCTGTTCTTCGACTTCCTGGCGCTGCGAACCGAGGTGGATCGGGCCCATGCGGGTCTCTTTGTTCATACCGTTGCCGACGGTTTTCTTTTTTAGGATTTCCACCAGGCCGCCGATAAAATTGTCGGCCACCGCTTCCTGCAAGAAAAGCCGTTTCACGCCAAGGCACATCTGGCCGCAGTTAAAGTAGCGGCCGACATCGGCCATCTTCACCGCCAAATCGATGTTGGCATCTTCCATGACAATCATCGGATCGCTGCCGCCGAGCTCCAACGTCACGCGTTTGATCTCGCGTCCGGCGACTTCCATGACGTGGCGGCCGACCGGTGTCGAGCCGGTAAACGCGATGCGGCGGATGCGCGGGTTGCGCAGTAACTCTTCACCGACGCTGCCGCCGGGACCCGTGACGATGTTAACCGTTCCCTTCGGCAAGCTCTTTTGCGCTTTGCCTTCGCCGAATGTCGCCTGAGCGATCAGTTCTATAACGCGAATGGTCGCGAGCGGCGTCGTGCTTGCCGGTTTAATGATGATGGTATTTCCCGCGGCCAAGGCTGGACCGAGCTTGGTGCCCATCAAAGTCAGCGGAAAATTCCATGGCACGATGCCGCCGCACACGCCGATCGGCTGGCGCACGACCATGCCGTAGGCGCCTTTCTGCGGCAGCGGCACGTGCGAGCCGCGCACTTTCGAGGCGAGGCCGGCGTAAAATTCCAGCCCGTGCACGAGATGGTGGATTTCCAATCCAGCTTCGAACAGAGTCTTGC
>JAICHC010000303.1 GCA_025922795.1 Candidatus Binatia bacterium
ACCCTGTCGTCTAGATACTTATGAACTCCTTAACAAGCTGGTCGTTGCTACCCTTCGTAGCGCCGGTTTAACGTCACCGGGTTTGATGCTTACCTGGCTAGAGCATCCCATCCGGGTCTTCTCGCCGTGATCGCGCAGTCAGTTACCGAGTTCGATTGTATTGATGGTCTTCACGCTGAGTTGTTCCTACCCGTAGCTCTGCCGGCAGCGGCGGCCGTGTGCTGTTTACTTTCGCATGAACGTCCAACGCTGCCTGGTCGGTCCAGCGTTCCAGGATGGTCAGTGTGTCGGGGTTGACGACGCTTTGGAAGACTTCGAACTGTTCGCAGCCCGGCTCCTTCATCACATCGGCGCAGCGGCCTTTGTATAATTGGGCCAGCTCGGAGCCTTTTCCCGGTGCCGCGGTGATCGTTACGATGAGTCGAATCGCCATGTCTTCTCCTGTGCGCCGTGGATCGGCGCGTTGTGATGTAAAGACTATCGATCAGTTACTCGGATAGTGTCAAGGAGCTTCGCAATCTGGATTTTTCGCTGTTGACCCGGAACGACGGATCACCGACGAAGACGGGACCCTGACCTTGCCCTTTTCCGCTTTGTGAGGGGGGAATACGTTTCAATCGACAAGTTTATTTCGCCATCGAGCGCAGCACGGGTTCCAGCACTTTCCAGACGTTCGCCGCAACGATTTCTTGACCCTTGGCGTTGGGATGGATGCCATCGGCGAAGTTCAGCTCGGGCTCGCCGCCGACGCCTTCGAGGATGAAGGGAATCAGCGGCGCTTTATTGTGCTCGGCGAGATCTGCGAAGATCGCTTCGAATTGATCGGCGTAGGCGCGGCCCATATTGGGCGGCACTTTCATGCCGGCGATGATGATTTTCGCCGCCGGATATTGTTTCCGGGTTCGGTCGATAATCAGTTGAAGATTTTTTCGCGTGGTTTCCACCGGCAACCCGCGCAAGCCGTCGTTGCCGCCAAGCTCCAGCACCAGTACTTCAACCCGATTCTTAAGCAGCCAATCGAGACGGTTCAAGGCGCCGGCGGTCGTGTCGCCGCTCTGCCCCGCATTGACGGCTTTAAAGCGCCAGCCCTTGGTGTCGAGTTTTTTCTGAATGAGCGCCGGAAACGCTTGCGACAGATCCAATCCGTTTCCGGCTGTGATGCTGTCGCCGAGAAACAAAATCACCCCTTTGGCCGGTGCGGCTGCGGTCGATAGCAGTAGCACACCGACTAGGAACAGACAGCGTCCGATGGGTCTGGAAAAGCTCGTCAGTTGTTTCAGGTCCATAAACATTCTAAAGTTGTCATACTTCATCATGCAGCGCCGCTTGTTTTCGTCCTTCATTCATTTCCTTCTCCTTTTGTAGATCATGGCTAACGACATTCTCAAGGTAGAGCATTTAAGCAAGGTTTTTAAGAGCGGTGATCTTGACGTGAATGTCTTGAGCGATATCTCGTTTGCGATCGAAGCGGGCAGCACCTGCGCGATTGTGGGGCCTTCGGGAAGCGGCAAGACGACCCTGATCGCGATCTGCGCCGGACTCGAACGCCCCAGCGAAGGCTCGGTCGCCTTCGACGGAGTTGCGATGCACCAAGCGAGCGAAGAGGACCTCGCCCGTTTGCGCAATCAGTCGGTCGGGTTCATCTTCCAAAACTTCCAACTGCTGCCGTCGCTCACCGCTCTCGAAAATGTGATGGTTCCCGCCGAGATTCGCGGCGAAAACCACGCGCGCAGCCGTGCGGCGGATTTGCTCCAACGAGTCGGCCTCGGCGGCCGCTTGCAGCACTATCCGGTGCAGCTTTCCGGCGGCGAGCAGCAGCGAGTGGCGATCGCGCGGGCGTTCATGAATCAGCCGAAAATTCTCTTTGCGGACGAGCCCACCGGCAATCTCGACGCCGACACCGGCCGGGAGATCATCCGGCTCATCTTCGATCTCAACGCCACGCGTGGTACGACGCTTTTACTGGTCACGCACGACCGCGAGCTCACCCGCTTAGCGCGCCGGACGATTCGCTTGCGCGGCGGCCGATTGGTTTCGGACAGCAATTGTGCGGAAAGCTCCCGGAGCGGGACGCAATCACAATCGGCCTAGCGCGGTGGTACCGCAGTCAAAAAATCAATATACCACGAAGGGCACAGCGCGGCAGAGCCACAACCAAAATCTCGGAATATCTCCCGCAAAGACGCAAAGGCGCAAAGAAATGGAAAAATATTTGTCCGAACTTGGCGTGCTTGGCGCCTTGGCGGGAGGAATATCCGAGTCCGAGATGTTGAGTGTGTCGGACAATTTGCGCAACCTGAGACAATTTTCAACGATTGTAACTTGATATGAGAGGCTTCTTTAAGATCTGGGTGTGGCGGTTGGCGTTGCGCGATGCCCGGCGCGGCTTGCGCCCGGTGTTGCTGTCCATGATCAGCGTGATTTTGGCCGTGGCTTCGGTGGTTGCGGCTTTTTCATTTCGTCAAAATCTGCAGTCGAGTGTTCTGCTGCAATCCAAGAGCTTGCTCGGCGCCGATCTTTCTCTGACCGGCCGAGAGCCGTTTTCGGCGGAAGCCGAGGCGCTATTTCGTTCGCTCGGCGGCGATCAGTCGCGCCAGATCGGGTTTTCCTCGATGGTTTATTTTCCCCGCAGCGGCGACTCGCGCCTCGTACAGGTGCGTGCGATCAGGGGCACCTTTCCCTATTACGGAGCGCTGGAAAGCGAACCGGCCTTCTCGCGCGAAGAATTTTATCGGGACGCCAATGCGCTGGTCGATGAAAACGTGATGCTGCAGTTCAACGCGCGGCTCGGCGACCGACTGAAAATCGGCGAGCACGAATTCCGCATTGCCGGCCATCTGCGCAAAATTCCCGGTGAGACGCTGGCGTTCTCCCTGATCAGCCCACGCGTTTACATTCCGATGGCCTTTTTGAATCGCACCGGCCTGTTGCAAAAGGGCAGCCTGGTGCGTTACCGCGTCTACTTCAAGTTTCCCGCCAACACCGACGTGGATGGCACGGTCGCAAGGCTCAGCCCGGAGCTGCAGCGTCTGGGCTTGCGGGCGGATACCGTAAGCCGCCGCGCCGCTTCGATATCGGAGTCGATGGAAAATCTCGGTCGTTATCTCAGCCTCGCGGTATTTATCGCGGTCTTGCTTGCTGGTGTCGGGGTTGCCAGCGTGGTTCACGTATTCGCCAGAGTCAAGGCGTGCTCAGTGGCCTTGCTACGCTGCATCGGCGCCGGGCCGACCGAGACGGTGTGCGTTTATATAATTCAGATACTCCTGCTGGCGCTCGCCAGTTCCACGCTCGGCGCCGCATTGGGCATTGCCGCGCAGTATGTCTTGCCGCTCGCGCTCAAAGATTTCTTACCGGTGACGACCGTAATCACCTTGGCACCCGGGGCCATCGCCGGCGGGCTGGCCGTCGGCCTGGGAACGGCGTTATTGTTCGCGCTGATACCGCTGCTGCCGCTGCGGCACATTTCACCGCTGTTGGCGTTGCGCGCTGCGTTCGGTGCCGAGCGCGCCAATCGTGACCGTGCCGTGTGGCTGTTGTTCTTTCTGATCGCCGCCGGCATCTGGGCCTTTGCCGTGGGCATCACCGGCAGCAAGATTTCCGGATCGTGGTTCACGGCGGGAGTTCTGGCGGCGTTCGGCATTTTGATTGGTCTGGCGCGCGCGGGCTCGGCATCCCTACGTAAACTCGCGCCGGGCGTGTTATCATTCACTTGGCGCCAGGGGCTGGCGAACCTGCACCGTCCCAACAATCAAACCTCGGCCGTGATGCTGGCGATCGGGCTGGGCACATTCTTGCTGGTGACGCTTTATAGCGTTCAGCGCGTGCTGGTATCGCAAGTGACGGCACGCGCCGGCGCAGGTGAACCCAATCTCGTGCTCTTCGATGTCCAGCGTGATCAGCGTCAGAGCCTAACAAAGCTCATCGAGTCCGGGGACGTTTCTGTGCGCGGCGAAGTACCGATCGTCACCATGCGCTTGAGCCGGGTGAGAGGGCGAAGCGTCGAAGATCTGCGCGCCGACCGAAAAGCGGACATCTCCCGCTGGGCACTGCGTCGCGAATACCGCTCGACCTATCGCGATCAGTTGACCTCGACTGAAGAGATCGTTGCCGGAACCTGGCAAGGCAAAGTCGCGCCCGGCGTTGAGCCGATTCCGATCTCCGTTGAAAAGGGCATCGCCGAAACTTTGCGAGTCGGAGTGGGCGATGAGTTGCATTTCGAAGTTCAAGGCGTGCCGCTGTCGACGCGGATCACAAGCCTGCGCCAAGTCGACTGGCAACGCGTCCAGCCGAACTTTTTCGTCGTCTTCCCGGAAGGCGTGCTCGAAAGCGCGCCGCAGTTTTACGCCGTAGTGGCGCGCGCCGAGTCCAAGCAGGCCGCCGCAAACTTACAACGCGCGGTCGTCGAGCGCTTCCCGAACGTTTCGCTGATCGATTTAAGTCTGATTCTCAACACCGTCAATTCTATTCTTGATAAAGTCTCCGCTGCGATGCGCTTTATCGCGTTTTTCACGATCATTACCGGGCTCGCCGGGCTCGCGAGCGCAGTGCTCGGCAGCCGCTCGCAGCGTCTGCGGGAGAGTCTGTTGCGGCGAACGCTCGGCGCGCCGCGCGCGCAGATCCTCGGCGTCGTTGCGGCAGAATATTTTTTATTGGGCGTTACGGCCGGTGTAGCGGGCGCAATCCTCGGGTTAGGAGCGAGCTGGGGGTTGAGTCTATACTTCTTCGGCGCGCCGGTATCGATCGCGCTCGGGCCAGTGCTCGCAATTCTCGTAATCGTGACCGCTGCCACAGTCGCGGCCGGCACCGCCGGTTGCTGGGGTCTTTTCCGCCGCTCGCCCCTCGAAGCGGTACGTGCCGAGGCGTGAGAACGCTGATATCAGCGATACGCTGTAAGGCTTAACAGACG
>JAICHC010000304.1 GCA_025922795.1 Candidatus Binatia bacterium
AACGAATGGGCGGTGATACTTGCAGGCGGTGACGGCACGAGGCTAAAGTCACTGACACGGAAAATTGCCGGCGACGAGCGGCCGAAACAGTTCTGCCAGGTGCTAGGCCGGACGACCCTTGTGGAGGAAACTCAAAGGCGCGCGGCGTTGGAACTGGCGCGCGAGCGCACCCTCCATGTCGTTAATCGTTTGCACGAACCCTATTACGCGCCGCTTCTTGGCGACGAGCCAAGCGCCAACATGGTGATTCAGCCGCGTAACCTAGGCACCGCCCCGGCCATCCTTTACAGTCTCCTGAGGATCACCGCGCTCGATCAAGATGCCGTCGTGGCCCTGTTTCCGTCCGACCACTACATTTCAGACAACCGAAAATTCATGGCCCATATCCGTACCGCCCTCGATGCCGCTCATCAGCGACGCGATCTGATTATCTTACTCGGTATCGAGCCTGAAAGTCCCGAAGTCGAATATGGCTGGATCGAGCCCAACGGATCCGTGAAAGGACCCGCCCAAGTCTTCGGCGTGCGGCGCTTTTGGGAAAAGCCGCATCAAATGCTCGCGCAAATCCTGCAACTACGCGGGTGCCTATGGAACAGCTTCGTCATGGTTGCTTCAGCGAACGCATGGATTGAAATTATCGAAACCTCGACCCCTGATCTCTATAGCGCATTTGCCGGTTTAAGTTCTTTGTTCGGCACGCGCGCCGAAACTAGAGCGATCGACCAGCTTTACGGCCGGCTTGAAGAGGTTAACTTCTCACATCGAGTGCTGGCCCTCTCCCCCGAGCGTCTCGCAGTGCTCAAAGTGACTGGCGTGCGCTGGAACGACCTGGGCGAACCCAAGCGCGTCATGGCGTCGCTCGCCATGGCCGGCGTCCGGCCGCATTGGGTCGATACGCCGCAGCCCCAGTTCGTTTAGCATCGGAAATCTTCAGCGCGGCGCTGCCGTGCTGAAGCATCAAATCGCCGCCGTCGCCACATCTAAATTCGGCTGCAAACTTTTTAGCCGAATACCCCCTTCGATTTGCAAGCGTCTACGCTTTGTTCCCCAACACCCATCGCTCCATCACTCCGATACTCCATTCCTCCTCGCCGCATCTCTTTCTTCCGCCGTCGCATCTAACCATTCAAACACGGGCCACAACAACGAGGAGAAAATCAGATGGATCCGATGAGGCAGATAACGTCGCTACGATCACGGCTCTTTTCGGTCGCTCTCGGCGTCGGGCTATTGCTGGCCAACCAACTCTACGGCACCGAAACGATGACCAAGAGCAAATCGTTCGCACGGCTCAAGGCCAACACCGATTTCGTGACTCATGCCGACCAGAGCGGCCAGATGGTTCTTGGCGAGACCACTCTCGGTGAAGCGGACTTCGATGAGCCGACAATGTAACTGGCCCGCACACCGGGACTGCTTAAACCTGCACGAAACGCCGTTAACGGCTCCAAGGAGAACAAAATGAAATTCATGACGGGAATGATTGGCGCGCTCTTGCTGATTGCAGCCTGTGCTCAGGCCAACGCGCAAACGGAGCAGAAAAGCGCTTTGACTCTCGACGGGGCAAAAAAGGTTATCGCCGCAGCAGTGGCGGAAGCGAAGAGCAGGAACGCCCCCGGCGGCGCCATCGCCGTGGTCGACGACGGCGGCAATCTCATCGCGCTCGAGCGCCTGGATAACACCTTCGCCGCGGGCGCGAATATTTCTATCGGCAAGGCGCGCACAGCGGCGCTGTTCAAGCGACCCACCAAAACATTTGAAGACATCATCAACAAGGGCCGCACTGCCATGACCACGCTGCCCGACTTCACGCCGCTGCAAGGCGGTGTGCCGATCCTGATCGACGGGCGAATCGTCGGTGCCGTCGGCGTCAGCGGCGCCGCCAGGGCGCAACAAGATGAAGATCTCGCGATCGCCGGCGCGAAGGCTCTGGCCACCAGTTCGGCGCAAGCGAACTAACCAGCGTTGGGCAAAATCTCGAAAGGAACCAGCTATGAAAATGATTAAGAGCTTGACGTTATTGGCAGCGCTGCTGTCGTTCGGCGCGTTGGCCCGCGCTCAGCTCATCGACAAGCAAGTTCTGACTCTCGAAGCGGCCGACCGGATCGCGGCGGCGGCCGAGATGGAGGCCAAGAAAAGAAACGCGGCCGTCGTCATCGTCGTGGTCGACGACGGCGGGTATCCGCTCGTGCTGAAACGGCTAAATCACACCCAGGTTGCGAGCGTTGACGTAGGCATCGGCAAAGCCCGCACTGCGGCGATATTCCGCCGGCCAAGCCGAGAGTTCGAAGAGCAAATCAGGAACGGCCGCGTGGCATCATTGGTATTGCCCGGCGCGACGCCGCTTCAAGGCGGCGTGCCGCTCATGGCGAATGGCAAAGTGGTGGGTGCCATCGGCGTGAGCGGCAACACGCCGCAGGAAGACGAAGAGATCGCTCTAGCGGGAGCGACGGATTTCGCCGACGCTTCGAGTTTGGTGAAAAGCACGCCCCCTCAGGTGAGCTATTTTCCCGCGGGGCAGGTTAACAACGCTTTCGAGAGAGGCAGGCCGCTAATCGAGATCGGCAACTACAAGGTCCATGCAAGCCACCGCGAAGGTCCGGGCGTGGTCGAGGTGCATACGAAGGACACCGATATTATTTACCTACTCGAAGGCACGGCAACCTTGCTGACCGGCGGCACCGTAGTCGATGGCGAACAGATCGGTCCTGAGGAAATCCGCGGCAACGACGTCAAAGGTGGCGTAACCCGGCGGATCAGCAAAGGCGATGTCATCGTCGTGCCGCACAACACGCCCCACTGGTTTAAGGAAGTCAACGGGCCGCTCAACTACTACGTCGTCAAAGTAAGATCCGCCAACTGAGGCCAAGCCATGAATAACCAAAAATTATTCCACGTCACGCAACTTGCTCGTACCCATCAGCTAGCCTTTCGATCCTCTCTCGCCTTGCGGGAGAGAGTTAGAGTGAGGGGAATTCATCGAGCACCTTTACCTCAATCATCTCCCGTCAAGGAAGAGGAAGTCAATCTCTCGGCGCTTCGAACAAGTATTGCCCCAGCGCTTCAAAAAAGTATTGCCATCATCTTCACCGCGTTTCTCCCCCTTTGCATCAATGTCGCACGCGCCGCATCGCTGGACGACATCCTGGCCAAGCGCAAACCCGAAGCGACGATCGACTTGGCAAGCCGAGACGGCGTGCAATTGGTCCAAGGGGCTTGGCGTTACAGCGACACCAAGATTATCGAAATTGACTTCAGAGCCGCCGGTGCTGATGGTCAGCCAGGCAGTATGCCGAATAAAGCCTACGATTTTACACCCCATGCCGGCCGCGCCGATTTTGACGATTCGACGTGGAAAACCATCGATCCGACTACCCTCGACCAGCGCCGTTCGGCCGGCAAGCTCGCTTTCAACTGGTACCGTATCAAGATTACCGTTCCTCGACGCGTCGGAAATTTCGACACGACCGGATCGACTCTGGTCTTCTCGACGTCACTCGACGACTACGCAGAGGTCTGGGTCGACGGCGAAATTCCCCGCGCGGCAGGACAAAGCGGCGGCTCGGTGATCAAAGGCTGGAACGCCGAAAATCGCCTCATCATTGCCCGCGGCGTCAAGCCGGGGCAAACGATTCAGCTCGCGGTTTTCGGCGTCAATGGCCCGATTTCAAATCCGCCGACGAATTACATCTACATGAAATATGCGAGGCTGGAATTCCACAAAGTGAGCACCGGACCGATAGCGGTTGCGCCGCACGAAGTAAACGTCGAAGTCATCAGGCGCGATCCCGCCGTCGACGCGATCGTGCCGGCCAATCCGAAGGTTTTTAAATTGGCCGAAGGGTTTCAGTTCACCGAAGGACCGATATGGATCAACGAGGGCTATCTGCTGTTTAGCGATCCCAATGCCAACACGATCTATAAATACTCGGCTGCCGGCTCCACGCTCTCGGTGTTCAAAACCAAGAGCGGCTACTCGGGAAAGGACATCGCTGAATATTTGCAGCCCGGTTCCAACGGCTTGACTCTCGACCCGCAAGGCAGACTCACAATCAGCGAACATGGGAACCGTCGCGTCACGCGCGTGGAAAAAGACGGCCGCGTCACGGTACTGGCCGACAAATATGAGGGCAAGCGTTTGAACAGCCCCAACGACCTCGTATACCGCTCCGACGGCACGCTGTTTTTTACCGATCCGCCGTTCGGATTGCCCAAATTCTACGACGATCCCCGCAAGGAGCTTCCGTACAGCGGTGTGTTTGCGCTCTACAGGGGCCAGCTCAAGCTCGTCAGCATCGATCTCAAGGGACCCAACGGCATCGCCTTTTCGCCCGATGAAAAGTATCTGTACGTCGGCAACTGGGACCCGGAGAAAAAAATTATCATGCGTTACGAAGTCGCCGCCGATGCAACTTTGTCCAACGGTAAGGTCTTCTTCGACATGACTCAAGCGCCCGGCGAAGATGCGCTCGACGGTATCAAAGTCGATCGTCAAGGCCATTTGTATGTCTCCGGACCGGGCGGACTATGGATCATCTCCCCCGACGCAAAGCACCTCGGCACGATCATCGCGCCCAGGCACCCGCACAACCTCGCTTGGGGCGGCGACGACGGCAAGACGCTTTATATGACGGCGCAGGGCACTCTTTATCGCATGCCGTTGAATGTCCCTGGCATCCGCCCGAACGCCGTAGTCGGCGACTTGTCTCAAGCAAAATAGAGGAGCGCAAAGATGGCTAGCGGTAGACCATTGAGCATCCCGGTCATTCTTGGGACCACCCGCAAAGGGCGTATGAGCGCACATGCCGCGCGCTTCATGGTCGAGCAGATTGAAAGGCGGCAAGATGTAACGACCGACTTGATCGACCTCTCGAAGCTGCCCGCGCCGATCGACGAT
>JAICHC010000305.1 GCA_025922795.1 Candidatus Binatia bacterium
AAGCAAGCGCTGGAAGATGTTTACTTGCCGTACAAACCCAAACGGCGCACCCGCGCGCAGGTCGCGCGCGAAGCCGGGTTGGAGCCGCTCGCCGATGCTTTGTTTACCGATCCCATGCTCGATCCACAAAAAGAAGCGGCGAGGTACGTCAACGACAAGCCCGCTGCGGAGAACGGCGTCCCGGACGTGAAAACCGCGCTCGACGGCGCGCGCGATATTCTAATCGAGCGTTTTGCCGAAACAGCGGAGCTCTTGGCGAAACTGCGGACACGGATTTGGGAGCAGGGCGTGGTTACATCCAAAGTGGCGAAAGGAAAGGAAACCGCCGAGTCGGAAAAGTTCCGCGACTATTACGATTATTCGGAAACGATCCGCACTATCCCTTCGCATCGCGCTCTTGCGCTGTTCCGCGGCCAAGCTCTGGAAGTTTTGACGGTCAGCTTGGGTCTGGGCGAAGAGCTCGAAGCCGCCGTGCCGCATCCTTGCGCCGGCATGATCGCGGCACATTTCCGCATCGAAGACCGCGGCCGTGCGGCGGACAAGTGGTTGCTTGACGTTTGCCAGTGGACTTGGCGTGTTCGGGCGCACGTGCACATCAGCAGCGAGTTGCTCATGCAGTTGCGCGAAGCGGCGGAGGCGGAAGCGATCAAAATCTTCGGCCGCAACCTGCGCGAGCTTTTGCTGGCCGCCCCCGCCGGTCCCAAGGCCGTGCTCGGCCTGGACCCCGGCATTCGCACCGGCTGCAAGGTCGCGGTGGTCGATGCCACCGGCAAGCTGCTCGAGACGACGACCATCTATCCACACCAACCGCGCAACGACTGGCAGGGCTCGCTGGCGACGCTGGCGCACATGATCGTGCAACATAACGTCGAGTTGATCTCCATCGGTAACGGCACCGCCAGCCGCGAGACCGACAAGCTCGCCGTTGAGGTGATCAAATTGATCGCATCGAAGATGCCGGAGCGGAAAGTGAACAAGATCGTCGTCAGTGAAGCGGGCGCTTCGGTCTATTCGGCGTCGGCATTCGCCGCCGCGGAATTTCCCGAACTCGACGTGAGCCTGCGCGGCGCCGTGTCGATCGCGCGCCGTTTGCAGGACCCGCTGGCCGAACTGGTGAAGATCGACCCCAAGTCCATCGGCGTCGGCCAGTATCAACACGACGTCAATCAGCGCGCGCTGGCGCGCAGCCTCGATGCCACGGTCGAAGACTGCGTCAACGCCGTGGGGGTGGACGTGAACACCGCTTCGGCGCCGCTGCTCGCGCGGGTGTCGGGGCTGAACAGCGCCTTGGCGAAAAATATCGTAGAGTTCAGAAATACCAACGGCCCGTTTACCAATCGCAAGACGATTCGCAAAGTGCCGCGCCTCGGCGATAAGACTTTTGAGCAGGCCGCCGGTTTCCTGCGCGTCAACGACGGCGAGAATCCATTGGATCGCTCGGCGGTCCATCCGGAAGCCTACCCGGTGGTCGAGCGAATTCTGGCGCGCATCGGCAAGGGCATTGGCCAGGTGATGGGCCAGCCGGCAGTGTTGAAAGGGCTTTCGCCCGGCGAATTCACCGATGAAAAATTTGGCGTACCTACCGTGCGCGACATTCTCATTGAGCTGGAAAAGCCCGGCCGCGATCCGCGCCCTGAATTCAAGACTGCTACGTTTCAAGACGGCATCGAGTCGCTCGCCGACCTGCAGCCGGGTATGATTCTCGAAGGTGTGGTCACCAACGTCGCCGCCTTCGGCGCCTTCGTCGACATTGGCGTGCATCAGGACGGACTCGTCCATGTTTCCGCATTGGCGAATAAGTTTGTCAAAGACCCGCACGAAATCGTCAAGCCCGGTCAGATTGTCAAAGTCAAAGTGATGGAAATCGATGAGAAACGTCAGCGGATATCGCTTACCATGCGGCTCGACGAGGCAGCTGTTGTTGGATCGCGATCAAGGGAAGCATCACCGGCAGGCTTCACCGGCTCAGCACCCGCGAGGCGTGATCGGCGGGCCGCCGAACCCAAAACCGCCTCGCACCGGGTCGAACCCAAGCCAGCCGGCGCGATGGCGCTGGCATTGGAACGCGCTAAGCTAAAAAAATAGCGAGCGATAGATGCGGCGCAATGTCAGAACGAACGAGGAATTTCTGCTGAAGGCGTAGGTTTTACCGCGCCGCCGGTAATTTTAAAATTCTCCCCGGCTCGATCTTCTGGTTTAATTCGACCTGATTCATGATCGCGATGTCTTCAGGGGTGAATGGCTCGGGCAAGCTTCGCGGGATCAACTCACGGAATGACGCCGGTCGTCTGACGGTTTCCAGGGCGATCCGGACCGGCTGCCGGTTCAAAACCCGAGCATCTTGAACTGCGCTGAAGCCCTGCATGGTTTGCAAAAACAGATTGCGAAAATTTCCGAACAGCTGTGGCGAAGTGTAGCCGACAAAATGATAGACCGTGCCGCGGTAGTCGACAAAATAAGCCATGATCCTGACGACTTGGCCGTTCTCCGTTTGCGCTTCCGCCACTGCGGCGTAAGCCGGCAGCCCGTTAGAACGCATGGCTCCCCGTTCGATTACCCTCAAACCAGGCTGTTTGAGGAAGCCTGCTACGGCGGTCTGAAGCGAGTTTTCTCCCGCCGAAGTAAAGCCTAAAACCGCACGGTTCTGGCCTTCGACCATCACGACCTGGGCCGGTTGGTTGATGACCTTAAATCCTCGTGGCACGGGAAAGCGAAAGCGCAAATCCGGATGATAAAAGACGTTACCTTCGACGAAGCCCTGGCGCGGATCCTCGCCGAGGACCAGACCCGCGTTGGCGTTCAAATAACGCGAATCAGCAAGGGGTTGCCTGCCGCGCGGCATTCGCGCGGTCAATTCGCGGATGCGTTGAATACGGTCCCCTGGATCGGGATGGGTCGCGAGAAAGCTCGGCATTCCCTGTCCTTCTTTCTCCTGAATACGATCAAGCGTCTCAAAAAGACCGACGGCCTCGCGTGGATCATACCCAGCCGCCGAGCTGTACTCGACGCCCAATTTATCGGCTTCCAACTCGTCTTCTCGGCTGTAGCGCAGAAAGATCAGCTGCGCGGCCATGCTGCCGAGATTGAGTATATCCTGGGCCGGCAGGCCGAGCCCTTGCCCCAACAAGACACCGCCGAGAAGCAGGCCCTGACCTAATTGTTGTTGCCAGGTCTGGCGCGCGGCGTGGCGCGCGGCGACGTGGCCGATCTCGTGCGCGAGAACGGAGGCGAGCTGGTCCTCGTTATTCAGATGAGCGAGCATTCCGCGTGTGACATAGACGTATCCTCCCGGAAGGGCCATGGCGTTAATGATCGGGCTGTCGAGCACGCCAAAAGTAACCGGAGTTTTGCGGATTTGCTCATCGATTCCCGGCCGCCGCAGGTGACTGGTTGCGAGAACCCGGTTGCCGACATCGGTGACGTATCGTTCCAGTTTTGAATCGCGATAAGTCCCGAATAGGGCCGCGACTTGCTGGCTGGTTTCCTTACCGATCTCCTTTTCCTGTTCCCAGGTGAAGCCGAGATAGCGCCTCTCTCCGGTTGCCGGAATAATATCGGAAACGCAGCTGTAAACGAGCAGGGCGCTTAGCAGAAGCGATAATGCTCTGAATATCACGTTGGCATTCATGGGAAGCTGACTCCGGCGGCGAACCTATCGATCCAAGAGGCTCATTTGATACCCTCTCTGCAGGTGCCGCAGCCATCTGCCGCCATTGGGCATTGGCGACCGTACAAACATTCTATCAAAACAAACGAGCAATTGAATGGATCAATGGAAGGACACGTGAATCATTGTTAGCGAGGAATAAAGGGTCAAGGAACAAGAAATAGATGCCGGCGTGCAGTCACGGTTCAGCTGACTTCCGAAGCCCTCCTGGCCGAGGCCGGGCGATCAGTGCAGAGGAGAGACCATCTTTTGGGTCAGTGCAGCTGCCGCTGTTTTGGTTTCTCTGAAGATCCCGAGCTTGGTGAGGGTGTATTGCCCTGAGCCGAAGACCGGCCCGTCATCCAATCGGCAGCCAAGCCCGAGCGTCATATGGAGCTGCGCGTAACGCATGTCCATATGGTGGTCGATCTCGATATAATAGCCGTCGATCAAGCCGGCCGGAGTGTCGAACCGCGAGGGAGAAATTGTTTTCACGAGGTGGCTCACGCGGCCGGTGCGCTTGAGCTTTCCGTTTTCGTCGAACATTTTAAAGTTTGCTTCACGCCTGATCGCGTGCCCCGATGCAATACCGCTGGCTAGGATCGGCAGCGCCGGCTCGTAAACGATATAGCTGTGGCTCTTGAATAGATCGAGCCGCTCCATGACGAGCCCGCCTCCCGAATTGTTGTGGATGAGGATACCGGCATAGTCTCCAAAGGCGAGATTCCAGCGTCCTTGCGCTGCCGCGTGGCGATGGAGCGTGAGAGGAACGACCTTGCCGCGATCTTTACCTTCAGTGATCTTAAACTGCTTGTTCCAAGTGCCGAGCGGAATGAGATCCGTAAGGCTGATACTTTGTCGCACCGGAAGCGGCACGGCAATGCCGGCGAGAGTCGGTAACGAAACATAGATCACAAAACTCAAAACTATGCCGGCGAGACGGTGCATTCAGAATTTCTGCAAAAAATATCCCTTAGTCAAACAAAAGAAGCAATTACAATCAAGCAGTCAGACCAAGAAAGCGCCCGCGTATGGGTTCAGCAACCTTGTGAGTTCTAACGGCTGGCTTTCGAGTGCCGGGGTTGCCCTAATACAACCAATCTTTGTCTTTGAGTTTCCTGGGGTGATAGGTCTTGGTCAGATACTGAAAGTCTTTGTTGTCGAGCGCGTCAAGTTCGTATTTGAGGCCGCTGGTCAGCATACCTTTTATTTCATTCTGCCATTCTTTTTTCTGAAACCATTTATACT
>JAICHC010000306.1 GCA_025922795.1 Candidatus Binatia bacterium
TGTGACCGAGCCCGCCCATGGTATGGGCGGTGGCCGCGGCGGCGGCGTCGGTTACGGCCTGCCGTCTTCCATCGGCTCGGCGCTGGGTTTCAAGGAGAGCGGCAGATTGTGCGTGGGCATTCTCGGCGACGGCGATTTTCTGATGACCTCAAACGCGCTCTGGACGGCGGCGAAGTATCAGATTCCGCTGCTGGTCGTGGTGCTGAACAACCGCTCTTATTACAACGATGAAGAACACCAGGAGCGCATGGCGCGCTGGCGCCAGCGGCCGGTAGAAAATAAGGGCATCGGCATCCGGATCGAGGAACCGGCGCCGGACCTGGCGGCGATTTCGCGCGCGCTTCACGTCGACGGCTTTGGTCCGATCACGGAACCTGATCAGCTTGGACCGACGTTGGACAAGGCAATTGCGATTGTTGAAAGCGGCAAACCGGCAGTCGTCGACGTGATCACACAGTCGCGCTAGGAGGGGATATGTTGTTTGGGGCCCTCGTGAAGTCGTAGGGTGTTTCATATTTTCAGTCGGGAGCGGCCGGATTTAGCTCGGTTGGAACGGAGTTCACGATGAATAAATTAATCGAAGAAAACCTGCTGGCGGTTATGAAGCGGGAAGGGCTGGAGCCGAAGCCCGGCGATCTGGAAGAGTTCAGCGAGATCATCGATCTCTATATGGAGAACTTGAAGCAACTCTACTCCGTGAACCTCGGCGCGGAAGAGTTGGCGCCGGTGTTCCGGCCGGAATGGACGGGGAAGTGACAGGCAGATCGTTTCCGCTCAGACGGAAAAACCCGACAGTGCGCCAGACATCCTACATTCCGCGAAAATCTGCTTTGTCGGAAGGTGCAATTCGCAACCCGGACAAGGAGGCTCGCCATGGCCGTAGCTGAGAAACCGCTGTATTACCTGTCGATCCATGAAGCGCAGCAACTCATCAAAGACCGCAAGCTCTCGCCGGTCGAGTTGACGAAAGCCGTTCTCGACCGCATCGCTGCCGTCGATGGCAAGCTGCATGCGTACATTAATTTAATGGCGGATAGCGCCATGCAGGAGGCGCGCACGGCAGAAATGGAGATTGCGAAAGGCAATTGGAGAGGGCCGATGCACGGCATTCCGATTGCGGTTAAGGACCAACTGGACGTCGCGGGCGCGCCGGCACGCATTCGTCAGTTCACTGAGGGAGTGGGCGATGCGACGGCAGTGCGCAAGCTGCGCGATGCCGGCGCAGTCATGTTGGGCAAGCTGCATATGAGCAGCATGCCCGACGCTGACTTGCCTGCGCCGCGGAATCCATGGAACACGGAGCATATCACCGGCGGATCGAGCACGGGCTCGGGTGCCGCCGTAGCGGGCGGGCTCTGTCTCGGCTCGCTCGGGGAAGACACCGCGGGTTCGATTCGCAATCCGGCGGCGTTCTGCGGGCTCGCCGGTTTAAAGGGAACCTACGGGCGCGTGAGCCGTTATGGTTTGGCGCCGCTCAGCTGGTCGCTCGATCACTGCGGGCCGATCGCGCGGGTCGTCGAAGACCTGGCGCATATGCTCAACGCGATCGCCGGTCATGACCCGCAGGATCCGACATCGAGCAACGTCCCGGTAATCGATTACACGGCCGCGCTGCGCGAAAACGTGAAGGGCCTGGTGGTCGGCGTGCCGCGCGCCTACATCGACGAGTGCGCGCCGCGCACTGATGCGATCGTTCTCAAACGGGTCGATGAGGCAATCGATCAACTGAGGTCGCTCGGAGCGCGCGTCCAAGATGTCAAAGCGCCGACTTTGCATTTGGCGACCATCGCCAATGCGGTTATTTACTACAATGAGTTCTGGGCCGCGCACAGAAGTGCGGCGGGCGAGGTTCTAAAAACTGGCGCACCACAGCGGCGCGCGCGGATTTACTTGGGCCTGCTCACGGGCTCCGCCGATTACATTCAAGCGCAACGTATCCGCAGCCGCTGCCGCAGCGAGCTGGCGGAAGTCTTTCAAAAAGTCGATTGCCTGGCGTTACCCAATCAGGCGGGTCCGGCGCCAAGAATGAAAGACGTGGGACCGATCGATACGCTCTTCAAGCACGTCGTGCCCGAGTATCACGGCCCATTTAATTTAACCGGGGTACCGACGCTGTCGGTGCCTTGCGGGTTTTCGGAAAATAATCTGCCGATCGCCTTGCAGATCGTCGGCAAGCCGTTCGACGAAGTCACCGTCTTGCGCGCCGGATACACCTATCAACAACATATGAAGTGGTACGAGCATAGACCGGAGATTTAGCGACTGGAGAGAGACGGACTCTGAAGATAAGGAGACAGGCAAACATGGACATTCAACGAATCAACCCGCGCGAGTGGAACTGCAGCGCCGCAGTATTCGGCGATCTGGTATTTCTTTCCGGTACAGTCGCGGACGATAAGTCCCTCGACATGAAAGGCCAAACAGCGCAGGTGCTGCAAAAGATCGATACGGTGCTTGCCAAGGCGGGCACGAACAAATCGCGCATTCTCAGCGCGACGGTCTATATGGCCGACGCCAGCCTCAAAGATGAAATGAACGAAGCCTGGATGGCCTGGGTTGACCGGTCAAATTTACCGACGCGAACCGCGGTCGGCGCAGTGCTCACGCCCGGAACTATGGTCGAGATCACGATCTGCGCCGTGAAGTAATTCCATCCATGTGAGCGGTTTGCGTTCTCACGCCAAACTCGCTCCAATGATCACAATTATTCCTTCCGGTCTTCGCGGCTGATCGACAATTCTTGACCTGATTGTTGCGCTTGCTATTCTTTCGCAATTGATCTATTGAAGGCTCCTCAATTCCGGCGATTGGGACAGTAAAATGCATGTTGTAAAAGAACTTTACAGTTGCCAAGGCTGACCTAAAAGTAAGGAAAAGGGTGTATGCCCGAACAGTTGCTCACGCTCGAACAAGTGGCGAAATATTTGAATGTGGATAAATTTACGGTCTACCGTTTATTGGCGGATAAGGAGCTTCCGGCATTCAAGGTGGGTAATCAGTGGCGGTTTAAGAGAAAACAGCTCGAGAACTGGTTGTTGAAGAATTCTAACCTTTCGAGAAAAAAGTCCAATTAAAAAACGCTCGTGCCGCAGAGAGGCCGTTTGATACACCGCGTTCCCGGTCTCGATCTATCGGTTTTCCTATTCACAACTTAGTCTTTACGAACAGTCTCTCGGTCAAGCACACGGGGAGCCGGGTTGCCGCCGTCTTTTCATGCGCGGCAATGGCCGGTGCGCTGGGGTCCCGCGCCAGCGGGGCGTCACTCCGTCGAAGAAGAGACCGGAGAGATTTGACCATAAAGAGCGCCAAGAACACCAAAAAATGTATGGCCGACTGCGGTCGTCCATCGAATCATCTATGTGGTAGTTTGAGCGCCGCCCGGCTCAATCGCTCGCCAGACCGTAGAAGCGTTCGGCGTTGCGGTAGCGCACCGCGTCTTTGTCTTGATCCGTGAGGCGCGTGTTTTCGTCGAGTTCTGCCAGCTCCGCTTTACAGGTGTCGTTATTCACTTCGTGGGGAAAGTCCGACGAGAATATAAACGGCCTGTTGCCGACAACACTGACGGCGAAAGGCAGTGTCAGCTCATCACCCTCGACGCCGACGTAGATACGCCCTTCGTCCACGTGTCGTTTGATGTAGTCGGTGATCGATTCGTTTTCGCGCAGCTTTAAGAAACGCCCACGGGGATCGTACTGCACGTGGCTGTTCCAGGCGCGCTCGAAGCGCTCGATGCAGTTGACGAACCACCCGGCGCCGGCCTCCATGAATCCAAAGCGGACCTTGGGATATTTGTCGAAGACCCCATTGAATAAAATCCCGGCGAAATTGACCATTTGGCCGAAGGGATGGCCGAGCGCGTTTACCGGGGCATAGGGCGTCATATCGTCCAGTCCCATATGGTCGTGCACGCCGCCGTGGATGCCGATGCAGCATTCGAGACGATTGGCTTCCTCGTAGATCGGCCAGTAACGGTCGTCACCGAGATGATTCTGCGCTCCCATGACTCCGGTGCTCGGCAGCATGGCGCCGCAGAAGCCGAGGTCTTTGATGATGCGTCGCAATTCTTTCACGGCCTCCGCCGGCTCCTGCAATGGTATCAAGCCCAATGCCTGAAACCGGCTGCTCCTGCTCAGATACTCGTCATGCATCCAGTCATTGTATGCATGAGCAAGCTCTATCGCCCAGTCCAAGCTGACGACACGGCCGAAAGACAGTCCATTGGTGGGATAAAGCACCGCACTCGCAAGCCCGACGTCTTCCATGAAGTCGACCCAGCCCTCACGGCCGACCTTGGCGAAGGCGCCGGGCGGTAGAAAATGCGCATTGGCCGCATGCAAGTGATCGTTGGGCGGGTAGGGGCTGCGGCTTGAGCCGAAGCGGTCGCGATACTGCTGCGGCATTCGCGCCGCGATCGCCCCATGATCTTCCACCACGTGCCCGTCGCCGTCGATGATTTTGTGCTTCTTGGTATTCATCGATTTTCTCCTGGGAATCTTTCCTTCCGCGCGCTTTCCGCTTCGTATGATCAAGTCTCGGGTCTCGCGTCTAGAGTCTAGAGTTGGCATCGGCCCGAGACGCTAGACTCTAAACCCGAGACTCACTGAGCCAGTTGATAAAACCTCCGCGCGTTGCCGAACAGGATGGCGTCTTTGTCGCCGACGCTGAGCTGCGGGTTCTCGCGCAGCTCTTGTAGTTCGTGCTTGCACGTTTGCGCGTCAACCTCGTGCGGGTAATCGGTGGAGAACACGTACGGCTTGTTGCCGGTGATGCGCACGGCCTCGGCAATGCTCAGCTCTTCGCCTTCACAGCCGACGAAGATGCGGCCGTCGTCGATATGGCGCAGGATATAGTCGATAATCTTTTCACCCTTCCTCAGCTGCAGGAA
>JAICHC010000307.1 GCA_025922795.1 Candidatus Binatia bacterium
CCTCGCGTTTGCCGCGTTTGCCCGCGGCGAGGTCGAATTCCAAATTGATCGGATGATCGGCGACTTCGACCATGGCATCGATTGCGGGTTGGGAGAGCAAGGCGCGTCCTAAGTTAGTGTGGAGAATCGTGCCGGTGGCGTTGACCACGCGAACATGGCCGGGCCGGCTGTCGATCGCAATACGCTGCTCGATTCGATCGACAATCGCTTCCTCGGTCACGTCAACGGCCGGTTCGCGACTCTGTCGAATGTCGCCGCGCAGCTGATCGAGCGCGGCGCGGCAGTGGCTGGTGACGTAGTCCCGGCTGTAACGCGCCAACAGCGCCTCGCAACGGACGTGCTTGAGCAATTGATCGATGGACGGAAGCTCGCGCAGAAGATTCGCGGTCTGATCGGCCATGAGGAGACCAAGACTTGCACAGGGCATAGGGAAATTCAACATCGGTGAAGCTCGACCATGTTCAAGCCCATAAAGATTCTTCGCTCCGGCTCATCTATGAAAGCGGCACGCCACATCGATAGCCCCTAGTGACTGTCATCAGGACGACGCGGTCGGCTGTGCTCAGGATAAACGGGTGCGGATCCGGAGAAGCAAGCAAGATGCTTTGTTTGACAAGGTTTGAGAGGTTCATTAAGAGTTCAGTAGTTTGGTTATCGTAGAACGACGCAATGCATGACCCCGGCCGAACCAAGGCTTCTTCCAATCAAAAAAATACTCGCGACGCGGTTATCGATTTCCTGCGCGGGCGAAACCGCAAGGCGCGGTTTATGACCGAATTGTATGCCGGGCTGAAAATGGCGATGAACGCCGCTGAAATCGATCACGCGCTGAGCGAGCTGGAGTCAGAGGGCGCGGTGATGATGCGCGATCATTTTTGCGCCGACCCGCACCTTGCCGGCGTCGATCTGCGCGTCATCACGGTCGTGGAAAATCGAGAAGGCGAAGATCCGCAACTCGGCGCGATCCGGAGAATCGATGAGGCTTGGAATAAATGGTTGAACGAGTATCTCGCCAACCATAGATGCGGATAAACTAAACTGGAGTGATGGAGTAATGGAGTGGCGGAGTGATGGGTTATCCTCAATACTCCACCACTTCAACACTCCCTCAGCCCAACTTGTTCGGAGGAAAAGAATTTGAGAGTGGCAGTCGATATCGGCGGCACCTTCACCGACGTAGTGGTTTTTGACGAAGCGAACAGCTCCTTGCCGTTGGCCAAGGCGCTGTCAACGCCGGCCGAGCTGGCGCGCGGCGTATTGGAAGGTTTGACCAAGGCCGCCGTGCGCTTTGAGGAAGCCTCGAGTTTGATTCACGGATCGACGATTGTCGTGAACGCTATCATCGAGCGTCAAGGGGCCAAGACCGCGCTGGTCACGACCCGAGGATTTCGCGACGTTTACGAGATCGGCCGGATCAATCGTCCCGAGTCTTTCAACCCGCGATTCCGCAAACACCGCCCGCTGGTACCGCGGGAAAATATTTTTGAAGTCACCGAGCGAATGCTCGCCGACGGTTCGGTGCGCACGCCGTTCAACGAGGAAGAAGCCCGCGAGGTGGCGCGGATTATAAAGGAAGAGGGCTTCGAGGCGGTGGCGGTTCTGTTTCTGCATTCCTATCGCGCGCCGGAGCATGAGGTCCGCATGTGCGAGATCTTGCGCCAGACCGAGCCGAAATTGTTTGTTAGCGCGTCGCATGAGCTGTCGCGCGAGTACCGCGAATACGAGCGGACCTCGACCGTTGCCGCCAATGCCTACGTCGGACCGAAGGTTAGTCAATATCTCGGCGATCTGGAGCGCCGCCTGCGCAACCACCGGTTCACCGGTGGCTTGATGATCATGCAGTCTAACGGCGGCTTGTCGGACGTCGAGATGGCGCGGCGTCAGTGCATTCAAATGATGGAGTCAGGGCCCGCCGGCGGCGTCGTCGGCACCATGGCGCTCTGCGAAATGCTCGATCTCGACGCTGCCATCGCGTTCGACATGGGTGGCACGACCGCCAAGGCCTGCGTTATTCGTCGCGGCGAGCCGAGCTTGTCGCCGGATTATTTCATCGGCGGTTATAACGAGGGGCTGGCGATCCGCATTCCCGTGCTCGACATCGTCGAAGTCGGCACCGGCGGCGGCAGCATCGCTTGGCTCGACGAAGGCGGCGGGCTTCACGTCGGGCCGCGTAGCGCGGGAGCGGAGCCCGGTCCCGCTAGCTACGGGCGCGGCGGCACGGAACCTACGGTCACGGATGCCAACGTGATTCTCGGGCGGCTTTCGCCTGAGCGGTTTCTCGGCGGCGAAATGCGTCTCGATCGCAGTGCCGCGGAGAAGGCTTTGCGTGAACGGCTTGCCGAACCGCTCGCGGTAAGTTTAGAGAGGGCCGCTTCCGGAATGTTACAAGTAGCGACGGCAGCCATGGCCAACGCAGTACGTCACGTGACCCTGGAGCGGGGCCTCGACCCGCGCGACTTTACCCTGATCGCCTACGGCGGCGGAGGGCCGCTGCACGCGGCTTCAGTGGCGAAGGAGTTGTCCATCGGCAAAATTATCATTCCCAACGCGCCGGGTCACTTTTCGGCGCTTGGCATGCTGATGGCCGACCTGCGCCGCGATTACGTCCAGACGCTGTTCGAGCGCCTGGACGATCTGGAGATGTTCGAACTGGAGGACCAGTTCAAAAAACTCGAAGCGGAGGGGCGCCAGGCGCTCGAGGCATCGGGGATTCCGCAAGAAAGGATCGTTTTTGAGCGCGCCGCCGACATGCGCTACGTCGGCCAGGAGCACGCGGTTGCGGTGCGGATGCCCGCAGAAGTCGGCGATGAGCCGGCGCGCGCCGAGATCAAGCGGCTTTTCGACGAGGCGCATGATCTGCGTTACAGTCACAGCGCGCCGGAGGAGTCTGCCGACATCGTGAGCTTGCGAGTGTCGGCGATCGGGCGATTGGGAAAACCGCAGATTCCGCGGATCCTTCAAGGCGAGAAAACTCCGCCGCCAAACGCGCGGCGCGGTGTTCGCGCGGTCAGCTTCGAAGGCGCCGCGGCGGTCGAAGCGACGGTGTATGACCGCTCGAGGCTTTTGCAGGGCAACGTCATCGCCGGGCCGGCGATCATTGAAGAAGTCGCATCGACGACCGTGGTCGAACCGGGTGATGCAGTAACAGTGAACGAGTTTGGTCATTTGATTATGCAATTGGGAGGAATTTAACCGGGGTAGTAATCCGATTCCGTCATTCCCGTGAAAACGGGAATCCAGGTTAGTTCTTCATGGAAAGGCAACCAGCTGTGTATGTAATGGCAAGCAAGCCGAACGGCACTCTATACATTGGCGTAACGGGAGATCTGCCCAAACGTGTTTGGGAACACAAGAACGCTTCGGTTGACGGCTTCACTAAGAGATATGGAGTTCATCGCCTAGTCTATTACGAGTTGTACGCCGACATGTTGTCAGCGATCGCAAGAGAGAAGCAGATGAAAAAATGGAACCGGGCTTGGAAGTTGGAATTGATTGAAAAACAGAATCCGGATTGGAATGACTTATGGGGCGAGATCGTATAGCGGCGGTGTGGATGTCTGGATTCCCGCTTTCGCGGGAATGACGGATGCGAGCTTCGAAATATGAAGTCTGAAGTCGCGAATTCCGAGCGCGGTGAGCAAGCCGAAATAGATGCCTTTACCGCCGAGGTGATTCGCAGCGCCCTGGTGGCGATCACCGGCGAGATGAAAACCAACCTGATGCGCACGGCGTACCATACGATCATCTACGAAGCCGAAGATTTTACCGTCGGTCTGTTCGACGCCGACGGCAACACGATCTCCATCGGCCTCGGCTTGCCTATGTTTATCCGCGGGCTCTCGGACGCGATCAAGTCGAAAATCGCTTTTTGGGGCAAGGAAAACATCGAGCCGGGCGACATTTTGCTTACCAACGATAGTTACACGATGGGCAGCCATCTTAATCATTTGATTTTTACCTTGCCCGTTTTCAACAATGGCGAGTTGATCGCATTTTCCTGTTCGATGGCGCACTGGCAAGACATCGGCGGGCAGCTCGGCGGCGTGACCCGGGATATTTTCTCCGAGGGTTTGCAGATTCCGTTTGTAAAAATCTTCCGCGCCGGCAAGGAAAACCCCGAGATTACTTCCATCATCCGTGCCAACGTGCGCGTGCCCGAGCGCGCGATGGGCGACATGCGCGCCCAGCTCGCCGCGATCCGCACCGGCGAGCGGCGGCTCCTACAGTTGCTCAAACGCTATGGCAACCAGGCCTTCAAAGAGAGCGTCCGCCTGGTTTACGAGCAGAGCGAGAAAGTGGCGCGCGCCGCGGTGCGCCAGATCCCCGACGGCGTTTACGAGGCCGAGTCGTTCATGGACGACGACGGTGTCAATCCCGGCAAGCATATTCCCATCAAGGTCCGCGTCGAAGTGCGCGACGACGGGATGACCATCGACTTGAGCGGTGTCAGCCCGCAGGTAGCGGGATTCTACAATTCAGGACCCACCGCGGGACGTTCCGCGGCCGAGGTCGTTTTTAAATGCATTACTGCGCCGCTGCTGTTGCCGATCAACGAAGGCTCGTTCCGGCCGCTGAAGATTATTTTACCGCCGGGCCGCGTCGTGAGCGCCACGAAGCCGGCGCCGGTGCGGGTATGGATGACCGTGCCCATGACCGTCTGCGACACACTCTTTAGGGCTTTGGCACCCGCCTGTCCCGAACGGACGATCGCCGGCCACTACGCCGATCTTTGCATCGTCAACCCGCATGGGTTCGATGCCGAGACCGGGCGTTTTTTCTGGTCGCATATCGGCCATCCGGGCGGCGGATGGGGCGCGAAGCACGACGAAGACGGCATGAACGCTACGGTGTGCCTCAACGACGGCGATACCCATAAC
>JAICHC010000308.1 GCA_025922795.1 Candidatus Binatia bacterium
ACCGGCAGAAAGTCGGCCAGATGACTTCTGACGGCCACCGGACCCGCGCCCGGGCCGCCGCCGCCGTGGGGCGTCGAAAAGGTCTTATGCAGGTTCATGTGCAACACGTCGACGCCCATATGGCCCGGCTTGGCAAGGCCCAGGAGCGCGTTCAGATTGGCGCCATCGAGATAGACCATGCCGCCGCGGCGATGAACGACTTCGGCAACCGCTTCGATTTGGGTCTCGAACAGTCCGAGCGTATTGGGATTGGTGATCATCACCGCAGCGACGTCCTCATCCGTGGCTTTCTCAATGGCGCCGGCATCGATGACGCCGTGTTCGTTTGAGGAAATTTGCACGACCTCGTAACCGCACAAGGTCGAGCTGGCGGGATTGGTGCCGTGCGCCGTGTCAGGCACAATGATTTTCCTGCGCGGATTGCCGCGCTCGGTCAGACAGGCTCGGATCAGCATCAGCCCGGTAAGCTCGGCCTGCGCGCCGGCCGACGGCTGTAAGCTCACATGTTCCATGCCGCTGATCTCGGCGAGCATCCCTTCGAGCTCGAACAGCAAAGCCAACGCACCTTGCAACAAATCACTTGGCGCCAGTGGATGAATCTGGGCAAATCCCGGGAAGCGCGCGACCACCTCGTTGACTTTGGGGTTGTACTTCATCGTGCACGAGCCGAGCGGATAGAATTGGCTCTCGATCGCAAAATTTCTCTGCGACAGCCGGGTAAAATGGCGCAAGGTCTCAAGCTCGCCCAATTCCGGGAAGCCGGCGATCTCCCGGCGTAGCAGCGCGCTTGGAATCACCGCCGCGACCTCATCGCCCTCAGTCGGCCAGAAAAGCGCGCTGCGGCCGCTCGAGCCGCTTTCGAAAATAAGTTTCGGCTCCGCGCTGCCTGCGCGCGCGCTAGTCGCGGATGATTCGGACAAGCCGGTCGATCTCCTCTGCTTCGTTCATTTCAGTGACGCAGACCAACAAACAATTCTTCAGTTCCGGGAACCAATGCTCCAGGGCGATGCCCGGAATGATTTTTTTCGCCGCGCACCTGGCCATGAGTTGCCGCGCGTTCGCCGCGCGCAAGACGAACTCATTAAAAAACGGACCGGCAAATACTTCCGCCAAACCGCCCTCGCGCACGAGCCGCGCCTGCGCCTTGTGCGCGCGCGCAATATTGATATCGGCCAAGCGTCGCATGCCGCTCTTGCCCATCAACGACATGAAGACCGTCGCGCCCAGCGCGCAGAGCGTTTGACTGGTGCAGATGTTTGACGTCGCCTTCTCCCGGCGAATATGCTGCTCGCGGGTGGCGAGGGTCAGGACAAAGCCGCGCCGTCCGTCGCTATCGACGGTTTCGCCGACCAAACGGCCCGGAATGTTGCGCACGTATTTTTTTTGACAAGCAAAGAAACCGAATGCCGGACCGCCGAGAGCCATCGGCACGCCCAGGCTTTGGCCCTCGCCGACCGCGATGTCCGCGCCGAACTCACCCGGCGGTTTGAGCCGCCCGAGCGACAAGGGCTCGGTGGTCACCGTAATCAATTGCGCGCCGGCCTTGGCGCAGGCCGTTTGCATCGGCGTCAGGTCCTCAATGACGCCGAAAAAATTCGGATAGCCCACCAGAACGCACATCGAGCGATCGTCCAGACGCCGCGTCAAATCGTTTAAGTTCGTGGCGCCGCTGGCGTCGAACGGCACTTCGTCGAGCACAACGTCGTTGAGATTGTTCAAGTAGGCCCGCACGACGGCGCGATACTGCGGGTGGAGGCTTCGCGACATCAGCACGCGCCTGCGGCCCACCGGTTGAATACGCCGTGCCATCAGCACAGCCTCCGCCGCCGCAGAGGCGCCGTCGTACACGGCGGCATTGGAAACCTCCATGCCGGTGAGCTGGCAGATCAGGGTCTGATATTCGAACAACGCCTGCAAGGTGCCCTGGCTGACCTCGGGCTGATAGGGCGTGTAGGAGGTCGAGAATTCCGAGCGCGAAATAATGGCGTCCACTGCGCTCGGTATGAAATGATGGTAGATCCCGCCGCCGAGAAACAAACTCCAGTCGCCCGCCGCGGCATTTTGCCCCGCCAGCGACGTCAGCCGCTTGCGCACGGCGAGCTCGGTCAGGCCCGGCGCTAAGTTGACCCGGGCGCGATCACGCAGGTTTTGGGGAATGTGGCGGTAGAGCGCATCGATGGAATCGAGGCCGATCGCACGCAGCATGCGCTGCTGATCGGCCGGCGTGTGGGGAGTGTAGCGCATGAGCCGAGGCTACTTGCCCTCCTCGTCGTCTTCCTCCTCGTCGGGCTCTTCCTCTTCTTCTTCGTCTTCCTCTTCTTCGTCGTCTTTTTGCTGCTGCACGTATTCGGCATATTCGTCGGCATCCATGAGATCTTTGAGATCGTCCGGGTCGGACAGCTCGACGCGGATCATCCAGCCGTCGCCGTAGGGATCATCGTTGATCGTTTCCGGATTATCCGGCAGGATGTCGTTGATCTCCAGGACCGCACCGCTGACCGGCGCATAGACATCCGACACCGCCTTCACCGATTCGACGGCGCCAAAGGGATCGTCCTTGACGATTTTTTCACCCACCTCCGGCAACTCGACGTAAACGATATCGCCGAGTTCTTCCTGGGCGTATTCGGTGATACCGATAGTCGCGGTGGTGCCCTCGACCAATACCCATTCATGCTCTTTTGAGTATTTGAGTCCTTCAGGAAACTCCATCACAAACCTCCTTGATCCTCTGGTGCTGTATTCAATGGCGATAGAACGGTGTGGAAACGATTTTTGCCGGAATTTTGCGGCTACGGATCTCTACATCGATGACATTGCCGAGCCCGGCGTGCTCGATCGCTACATAGCCGAGCCCGATCGCTTGACCGAGCGAAGGCGATTTGGTGCCGCTGGTGACGCGGCCGATGTTGAGATCATTCTTAAACAGCGCATAGCCGCCGCGCGCAATCCCAGGCTCGAGCATCTCCAAGCCGATTAGTTTGCGTTCGACTCCCTGTTGTTTTTGCCTGAGCAAAGCCTCGCGGCCGATGAAGTCGGGCTTTGACCATTTGATCACCCACTCCAGACCCGCTTCCACCGGCGTCGTGGTCTCGTCCAGTTCGTGCCCATACAACGGATACGCCTTTTCCAGCCGCAATGTATCGCGCGCTCCCAGACCGGCGGGCATCAAACCCTCCGGCGCCCCCGTTTCGAGCAAAGCCGACCAGAGCCGCGCCGCCTCTGCGGCGTTGCAATAGAGTTCAAATCCGTCCTCGCCGGTGTAACCGGTGCGCGCCACCAGGCAGCGCATCGAAGCCACGTTGGCAAACTCGAAGCGAAAGCTTTTCAGCCCGCTCAACCCAGCGGCGGTCAGCGGCTGAAGTATTTTTTCGGCGCGCGGACCTTGCAGCGCCAGTTGCGCGTACTTGGCGCTGACGTTTTCAACCTCGACGCGGTCCGCCGCATGCGCGGCGATCCAGGCAAAATCCCTGGCGCTATTCGAAGCGTTGACGCAAATGAAATAAGCATCCGGTCGCAAGCGGTAAAAGATGACGTCGTCGATCACGCCGCCACGTTCGTTGAGCAGCAGATTGTACTGCGCTTGGAAAACCGCCATGCGCGAAACGTCGTTGGCGGTCATGCGTTGGCAGAATTCCGTGGCACCCTCGCCGCGCACTTCGATCTCGCCCATGTGACTCACATCAAAAAGCCCGGCCCGGCTGCGCACGGCGCGATGCTCTTCGATCACGCCGCTGTATTGCACCGGCATCTCCCAGCCGGCGAACTCGACCATTTTCGCTGCCGCCCGCCGGTGCGCGGAAAAAAGCGGTGTTCTTTTCAGTTCCTGCGCCACGGCCGCGACGAACGGTAGCTTTAGCGCTCGCGCTGGAGCGAATCTTTGGCGGCCTTCAACGTGTTATAGAGCAGCATGCAGATGGTCATGGGACCGACACCGCCTGGTACCGGCGTGATCGCCGAAGCACGCCCTTTGGCGGTTTCGAATTCGACGTCGCCGCACAACTTGCCGCTCGGGGAGCGATTGACGCCCACGTCGATGACGACCGCGCCGGGCTTGATCCAATCGCCGCGCACCAATCCCGCCTTGCCGATGGCGACCACCAGAATATCGGCGCGGCCGACTTCGTCGCGCAGGCTCGCGGTACGCGAGTGACAGATCGTTACGGTCGCATGCTTGGCGAGCAACATCAGTGCAACCGGTTTGCCGACAATATTGCTCCGTCCGACCACCACGGCATTCTTGCCCTTGGGATCGCAGTTCACGGACTCGAGCAATTTCATAATGCCCATCGGCGTGCAAGGTCTGAAACCGTCGGCGCCGAGCGCCAGCATGCCCTGGCTGACCGGATGAAAGCCGTCGACGTCCTTATGCGGCGAGACCGCTTCCAGGATTCTTTCAGCGTGAATATGCGGCGGCAGCGGCAGCTGCACCAGGATGCCGTGCACGGCTTTATTTTTATTGAGCTGATGGACGAGCGCGAGCAGTTCCTTTTCCGAAACGGTCGCGGGCAACAAATGCTCGAACGACTGGATGCCGACTTCCTTGCAGGCTTTCTCTTTATTGCGCACGTAAATATGCGACCCGGGATCATCGCCGACCACCACCACCGCCAAGCCCGGCGCGATACCCCAGCGCCGCTCGAGCCCGTCGACTTCCTCTTTGATATGCTTTTGAACTTCTTTGGCGACGGCTTTACCGTCGATGATGGCGGCCATGACTACTCCGTCACGGGATATACAAGAAAAAAGTTCTTTGTAAACAGGCAGCGGTTCGGTTTGTCAATTCTCACGGACTGCCCTGCGTCTTTATCGAAGAGAGTCAGGATGAACTCGCAAGATATTTTTCGATCTTCAGATCCCTGTCGGATTTTAA
>JAICHC010000309.1 GCA_025922795.1 Candidatus Binatia bacterium
CAGTCGAGTAGCCCGATACAATGCCTCCGGAACGATCTTAATCCCTAATTTTGTAGCAACTTTAAGATTAACAACGAACTCGATTTGGTTGTTTACTTCGACCGGAATCTCTTGCGGATTTGTGCCCTTTAGAATTTTGTCCACCAGGCGTGCTGCCTGGCGCCCCGATTGGTAGAAGTTTGGACCGTAACCAGCAAAGCCACCTTGTTCCACGTACCAAGAACCAAAAAACATCGTTGGAATCCGTTGCCGCGACGTAGCCTCCAAGGCGAGGCCGGGAATGTTGAAGGAAAGCGAGCGTGGCACCACGATGCCATGAACCTCATTGGTCCTAATAGCGTCGAAGGTCGCCTGTGCTTCTAATTGACTAGCGATCGTTTTCTCGATCAGTGTGATTTTAAGGCGGCGAGCGCTGTCACGATAAATTTTTGCCTGGGCGCCGGAGAAAGCCTCAGCCTTATCATAAGGAAAAAGGACCTGCGTAAGTCCGGGAATCATCTCCTTGAAAATCTCCAGACGCTTGCTGTCCAAATCGAGATCTAAATCAGTAACCCCAGTGATGTTGCCCCCGGGACGGGCAAAGCTCTTGATCAACCCCAAGCCGATGGGATCTCCCGCCCCGTAGAAAACAATTGGGATACGGTTTGTCGCCATCTGCGCGGCCTTGGCTGGCGCGGGGTTGGCAGTGAAAAGAATGTCGATTCCCTGCTCCACGAGTTCTCGCGCAGCCTGAGGAAGAGCCGCGATATTACCTTGGGTGAATCGGACGCCGATGACGAAATCATGGTTCTCACGATAACCCAGCTCCTTAAGGCCGTCGCGGAGCCCTACGACACCGGGCGTTGGCCCCCACGACTCCGTCAATGCTCCGATCAGCACGGGTTTTCTGCGTTCGGCGGCACCTACGTCACGCACGAGCAGCGGCTGGAGGAGGGCCAGCGCAAAGAGAACGAAATACCAACGCATTATTTCTTTCACGCACTCTTCTTCCTATGGCAACGCGGACGAGCTAGGCGCAGAGAGCATGCCGCAAGGACCGAGGCAGCCTATTATCGTAAGACTTCTCTCGGGTTCCTGCGCTTTGCTATCTGCCCTTAGCTCTATGCGCATCACTTGATCACCGATCCGCCCGCGCCAGCACGTTCGACGGAATCGCCCAGGCCATTTTGGATTTCCGATCCTGCGACGATCGGCGCGCCGTTCATGTGCACGAATCCATAGCAGTTCACCGCTTGCCTCAGGCCGCCTAATCGCGAATTGGCAATGCAAGCGAGTGCCACTCGGTTCACATTCGCCCCAAAGTGCGACTTTTCAGGATGCTTATTTCATCGCCGGCGCCTCGACGACCGCTAACTCGTGTCGTTTTACGTTCTCGATCAAGGGCCCGGTGACGGTAAGGAACTCTACGTTGATCTCTGCCTTTTCGCCGGGGGCAAGGGACGCCTCCTTCGTGGAAAAAGTGGCTGTCCCGAGAAGTTTGCCGTCAGCCGCAAAGGCTTTTCCCAAAACCTTGACCTTTCCAAGCGTCGCATTGGACATATTGTGCACGGTTCCTTTGATGTGGAGATGGTTCTTGGCGCAGATATAAAGACCCGGATCCATCCCCGGATGCAGTCCCACGTTCAAGGTCTCCACCGTGACCTTGTCTTTCAGATCTGCTGCCAGGGAGACGCCAATTCCTCCCAGCATGAAAAGTCCGATAACGAGCGACATTACACTTGCCATCATAATTCTTCTCTTTCTGCGGCTGGGCCGCGGTTATTTAATGACACGATCAGCGCGAAACAGAACGGACGCCGGCACCTGGAGTCCGATCCCCTTCGCAGTCTTTAGGTTGATGACGAACTCGATCTTGTGAGGGAGTTCCACAGGCAGCTCCCGAGGATGCGTCCCCGTCAGGATCCTGTGCGCCAAGCGCGCAGCCTGCCGCCCCTGGGAATACTGATCAGGACCGTAAGAAGCCAGCCCACCGACTTGCGACCAGAAGGACGCTTGGTACATGGTCGGAATCTTGTTCGAAGTGGCCACCTGGAGGCTTCGCCCAGGGATGTTAAGATTAGGCCCGGACTGGACGATGAGTATCCCGTCCTGGCCGCCCTCCCTAAGCTTGGCCAGCGCAGGCTCGATCTCCAACGGGTTCGTAATGGCGTTTTCGATGAGGTTCAGCTTAAGGCGGCTGGCTTCGCTCTTTGCGGTTGTCAGCGCCTCACGTTCCTCCGTCTTACGGGGGTCGTAAGTTAGTAATACCCGACGCAGGGACGGTACGGTCTCTTTAAACAACTCCAGGCACTTGGCGGACAGGTCGGCGCGCAAGTTCGCGATCCCTGAGATGTTACCACCCGGTTGCGCGATGCTTCCGACTAAGCCGAGCCGCACCGGATCGCTGACTTGCGTAAACACCATGGGAATTCGCCCAATTTCCCTGGAGCAGGCATCCGCAACGCAAAACAGAAGATCCGGCTTTTGTTCCAGCAGCTCCGCCGCCAGTTTGGGCAGATGCGTAATATCTCCCTCGGCGGCGCGCGCCTCGAACTTGACATTTTTCCCCTCTACGTAGCCAAACTCTTTTAGACCGTCGCGAAACCCGTTGGTGCTGGTGTGCCAGGGCACCATGGCGTCCGTCAAAATTCCGATCTTGAAAACTTTCGGCGCCTGGGCCCACGCAGCATGTGTCCGGCAAAGCAAGGCCAGCGATGTTGTCCCGCTGACGAGTGTTAGGAACAGGACGACATACTTCTGCAAAAGCTGTCCCCGAGTTTTCATTTGATCACTCGGTCCGCCCACATTCCGATTTTAGATTTTCGATACTTCGACATAGCTCAGTACAGGTTTGGATCTTTCGACGTTGCTCAGAGCTTGCCCTGAGTATATCGAAGGGACAGGTCTTGGCTTCCGGGCTCATCGGATTACTCTGTCTGCTCTGGCCAGAACATTAGGAGGAATTGTTAATCCGATCTGCTTCGCCGTTTTGAGATTGATCACCAGTTCAAACTTGGTCGGCTGCTCCACAGGAAGGTCGGCGGGCTTCGCGCCCTTGAGAATTTTGTCAACATAGAAAGCGACACGCCTGAAAGAGTTCGTAAGATTTGGACCGTAGGTCATCAACCCGCCGGCATCGGCAAACTCACTCCAGCCTCCAACGCTGGGTAGCCCCAGCTTCCCGGCAAATTCCGCGATCTCCTTCCGATGAGCCAACATCAGCGCATCCGGAAACGTGATAAGAGCGGTGGCGCGTTGTTTGGCAATTGCGCTGAAGGCGCCGGTGAAATCATCGGCAACCTGTGCCGTGTGTCGTTGAACAGTAATACCCATAGCCTTAGCGGCGGTTTCGGTCTCTCCGAATTCGATGGATTCGCCGGCGTGATTTGGATTTGCCAATACGCCGATGCGGTTGGTCCCAGGCACGGCCTCTTTAAGCAACTCGACCCGCTTGCCTGCAAGGACAGATGCGAAAAAGGTCATACCGGTCGCGTTTCCGCTGGGGCGAGCCAGACTTGCCACGATTCCGGCTTCTACCGGATCACCGCTAGTCCCGAAAACAACCGGAATGCCTTTGACGATTTTAGCGACGACAGGAGCCATGGGCCCCATTGGAACGATGAGATCGATTTTGAAGCCGAGCAATTCGGCGACGAGTTCGGGAACATGATCGCGCTTCCCCTCGGCATATCGGTACTCGATTAAAAGGTTTTGACCTTCGATGTAACCATGATCGCGCAAGCCCTGACGAAGCGCCTCGAGCTGTGGTGAGTTGCCGCGCCCGAGAATACCGATCCTAGCAATCTTCCCTGTTGACTGCGCATTAGCTATTTGAAGACAAGCAAGGGTTAAGATGACCATCGCCGCGAAATATATCTTCTTAGTCATGAATCCCTCTCGAACCAGAGATCAAAAATGCGGGTACACCTCTGACTCCTGACGCCGTCGTTTTGATCAACTTCGTCCTTGGCCGCACATTCGGCCGAATCAATAAACGGTTGCGCTGAGCAGCTTTCAGAGAAATCAAGAAACTCGGCCTTTGTCGGCGCTCAACTAAGCCAGCGCGGCTTCTTGCCTATCGTACGTGGCAGCGTGCAGAAACTGACGTTGGGTCAGCCGTTCTAACATCATGTTATCCTGATCGCTGCGGCTTGCTGTCTAATATTGGACCGAGTTGAAGGCGATGCCTCGTCAGTGCTCCCCTTTGTCAGTTTCCCAGGGTGAGCCCTTTGGCTAGAACCCTGGAACCTGTCTCGCACTCACGACGCTTTCTCCAGAATTCACTAGAGCACAAAGAGTGCCACGATGAAGCCGTTGATCATTCGGGCAAGAGCCGCGAATTCGCTAAGGAGTTTCCCGACTGTGGAAATTTCGCAGACGAATCGACACACGTGAACGAGCCGAATTGATACGGGGTGTAGTTATATTGATTCATCGCCTTCCGGCCGGCGCGATCGTCAAACGAGGAACTGGGATTGAAGTTCAACGTTCCGCGACATCGACTAAAACAAAAGGCCCGAGCGGTATGAAACCGTTCGGGCCTTTGGATCGTCAATCTATGTGGCCAGCCTAAGCAGCGTCAGCCGGTATCTTGTGTACTCGCTTTATTCCACGGTCGTGAAACCATGTCAATCGCAGTCGAATCCCTGCCCGTGTCCTCTTTGCGCTAAACGGCTAACGCCTCACTCCTAACTATTCACTCCTTACTATGTGCGGTTGAATCGCTTGACACCCCGCCATCGCTGAAATATTTCTCGATGAACAAAGAGAGGATTTTCAACGATGGGCATCAGAGGAAAAACGGCAGTCGTCGGGATCGGTGAAACGCCGACGGATCGGCTCGGCAGTAAACCCGGCGAACCGAGAAAATCGACCGCCGAGTATC
>JAICHC010000310.1 GCA_025922795.1 Candidatus Binatia bacterium
ATCCTGCAGGCGTATGGGTGGGAAAAAGGCTGGCGGATCATTACGGGCCTAGGGGCCAACGTACGCAACTTCACGAATTCGGCGAGTCAAGTTCCTAAGGACGTAACTATCGGAGAAGTGGCGTACGGTTTGGCGATTGATTTTTACGCCTGGGCTCAAGTCAAGGAAGCGGGCGCCGATAAAATCGGTTTTGTCATGCCTGACAATCTAACGATCATTACGCCGGACGCTATCGGCATCTTGAAAGGCGCACCCAACCCCGAAGTGGCCAAAGCGTTCATCCGCTTCGTTATGTCCGAAGAAGGTCAAAAGCTGTGGCTGTTAATTGAAAAAACTCCGGACGGTCCGCAGCGTTTCCAGCTCAATCGTTTCAGCGTGCTGCCGTCCTTGTATGCACTTCCGCCGCAGAGCACTGCGGTAAAGCTCAATCCATTCTCCTGGGAGTCGAACTTCGCTTTTGATCCGCAACTGAGCGCTGATCGTTGGTCGATCGTCAATGATCTCATCGGTGCTTTGGTGATCGATCAGAAGCATCTCCTTACGCGATCGTGGAAAGAAGCCTTGGCCGCCCATTCGAGTGAGCAAGAATTAAATCGGCTGGCGGCGATGCCCATCTCTGCGGATGAGGCTTTGGCGCTGGCAAAAACGAAGTGGAAAGATCCCGCCTTTCGCAATCAAAAGCTCAACGAGTGGGTGCACTTCGCTCGGAGCAAATATCTGTTGGGCATCAAGCCGCCCCTAATACGCTCCGAATGGTATAGCCTGATTGCCTTTGTTTTTCTCTCGCTCGGCCTGGTAGTGTACGGTTGGAAAAAACGCAGTTGAACCCCGGGGCATGATCTCATGACCGTCAGTGTGAAATTCGAATCCGTCACCAAGATCCTTGGCCAATCCAAAGCGGTCGACAATTTGACTCTGAACATCGGTGGCGGGGAGCTATTCTTTCTTTTGGGGCCGTCCGGATGCGGCAAAACCACGGCGCTCCGTTTGGTCGCGGGGTTTTACAGCCCCGACGAGGGCCGAATTCTTTTTAACGACAAAGATCAAAGTCGGGTAGCGCCGCACAAACGCAATACCGGAATGGTTTTTCAAAACTATGCCCTATGGCCGCATATGAACGTCTGGGATAACGTCGCCTACGGACTCAAAATGCGCCGTGTCTCAGAGGGCGAGAAAAAGAAACGGGTCAGGCACGCCCTTGAAATTGTCCATATGCAGGCCTACGCCGAGCGGATGCCGAACCAACTCTCGGGTGGCCAGCAACAACGAATCGCCCTCGCCCGGGCTTTGGTCATCGAACCCGACGTGGTCTTACTGGATGAGCCGTTGTCGAATCTCGATGCCAAGCTGCGAATCGAGATGCGCACGCAGATCAAAGACATCCACCGTAAGATCGGACGCACGATGATCTACGTCACCCACGACCAAGCTGAAGCGTTATCGATGGCAGATCGTATTGCGGTCATGCGCCGGGGACGGCTCGTGCAGGCGGGAACACCTCATGAGCTCTACACGCGGCCCGAATCGGCATTTGTCGCCGAGTTCATCGGTGGCACTAATTTAATACGCGGGACGTTGGAAGAGATCGGAGAACTTTTGACAGTTAGAACTGAAGCCGGCCTTGTCTATGCAAAAAACGGCGTGAAAGGAATCGCCCGCGGCGCTTCGGTTTTTTGCTCGGTACGGCCGGAGTCTCTGCGACTGACTTCCGCCGCGAAATCCAGCGGTCAACCACCAAGCGGTGCCAACAACGAGCTGCTCGCCGAGGTGCAAAGCATTATGTATCTCGGCGACAACGAACAATATTCTTTGCGCCTCGCGGACAACGCCATGGTGCGGGCCGTGGAATATAACCAGCCATCGAGGAAAGCTCAGGTGGGCGAGCGATTGACGCTTCAGTTCGATACCCATGCCGTGGTCGTGTTGCCCGAGGAGGAGTTGGGTGACTAACTGGCTGCGCCGCTACGATTTGAATGCCGCCAACGCTGCGGTGCTTCTTTTTCTTTGGTTATTCTTCATCGTTTTCATGCTCTACCCTCTCGCTTACGTTTTCTCCAATGCTTTTTTCACGGACAGCGGGTTTACGCTGGTTTTCATGAGGCTGATGTTTTCCAGCCCGAACAATACCATTATCCTGGCCAACAGCGTCAATTTGGGATTGGCTGTGACGCTATTGACGACCGTGCTCAGTCTTCCGCTGGCTTTTCTTCTCGTGCGCTACAATTTTCGCGGCAAGGGCTTATTGAACGGTCTGATTTTGATTCCCATGGTGCTCCCGCCCTTTGTCGGAGCTATCGGCATGCGTCAATTGCTGGCGCGTTTCGGATCGGTCAATCTGTTGCTGCTCGAGATGGGCCTGATTAGCCAGCCCATCGACTGGCTCGGCGGTGGAAGTTTTTGGGGCGTAGTCATTCTCGAGGCGCTACATCTCTACCCGATCATGTATTTGAATTTGGCCGCAGCCTTGGCGAACGTCGACCCCAGTCTCGAGGAAGCGGCTAAAAACATGGGGGCAAATAGCTTCAGGCTTTTTAGTACGGTGACGTTTCCGTTGATGTTGCCCGGTTATTTTGCCGGAGCGATCATCGTCTTCATTTGGGCGTTCACCGACCTCGGCACGCCGCTGGTTTTCGAGTATCGCGAAGTCATTGCCGTGCAGATCTTCAACATGGTTACCGACCTGCACCAAAATCCCATGGGTTACGCTTTCGTCGTGGCCGTCATCGCGCTGACGCTTTTTTTCTTTTATCTGTCCAAGCGCATTCTCGGTGGAGGGCGTTACGAGATGCTCGGGCGCGGCCATGTCAGTTCGGCCGCCCGCCCGGCTTCGCCAACCATGACCGTCATCGCTTACGCGGTTGTCCTCGGCATATCGGCGCTCGCCCTCATACCGCATGTGGGCGTTTTGTTGACGTCAGTAACCCAGCGTTGGTTTTTAACTGTGCTGCCCACTGACTATACTTTTCAGTTCTATAAAGATGTGTTCAGTCACGATCTTGCGCTGCTCAGTATCAAGAACAGTCTACTGCTCAGCAGCCTGAGCACGATCATCGACGTGGTTCTCGGGGTGACCATCGCTTACCTTCTGGCGCGCAAGCGGGTGCCCGGTCGCAGTGTTCTGGATGCTCTTGCCATGCTTCCACTGGCGCTTCCCGGTTTGGTCTTGGCTTTTGGCTACGTGGCAGCGTTTTCGGCAACACCGCTCGACGCCCGTATCAATCCAGTTCCGCTGCTGGTTATCGCTTATGCAGTTCGCCGCCTGCCTTATATGGTACGCGCGGCCTACGCCGGCTTTCAACAAACCAGTGTCGCGCTAGAGGAAGCAGCCATCAATCTGGGCGCCACCCCGATGAAAGCTCTCTTTCAAATCACGATGCCGCTGGTATTCGCGAATCTGATCGCGGGCGCGGTGTTGGCGTTTTCCTTCGCAATGCTCGAAGTGAGCGATAGCCTGATCCTGGCTTCGAAAGAATCTTATTACCCGATCACCAAGGCCATCTATGCCCTTTTGGGACGCATCGCGGACGGCCCGTATATCGCGAGCGCGATGGGCATGCTGGGTTTACTTCTGTTAGCTGCGAGCCTGTTCATCGCCGGACGATTTTTTGGCCGCCGCATGGGAGAGCTTTTCCGTGCGTGACAGCGCCTAAGACCGTGGCTGGCACGAAGCGCGCCGTGATCTTGATCCGGCGCGCCTGAAATGCCGTCCATCCTGCAACGGGTTCGCTCTGCTCGTCTTTTCTTCCAGCAATAGGGCGAACCCCCGGTTGGCGTGCATCACTCTCTTTTCATTCCTTTTATTTTGGAATACGTTTCCTCAAGATTGGATCCGTCACGGCCATAAATCGCACTGGAGATAATCGTCGAGTAAACCGATGCCGCAAAATATCCTTATCGTCGATGATGAGCCGCTCAACCTCGATTTGCTCGAGCAGGAGCTTGCGGATCTGGGTTACGCGGTTGATAAAGCCGACGGCGGCAAACCTGCGCTGGAAAGACTTTCCGCCAAACCGGCGGATCTTGTTCTCCTCGATTATCAAATGCCCGGCATGAACGGCATCGAGGTGATGAGCGAGATCAAGAAGACCAGTCCCGCGCTACCCGTTATCATCATTACGGCTTACGGCACCATCGAACGAGCCGTCGAGGCGATCAAGAGCGGCGCCGATGATTTTATTACCAAGCCGTTCGATCCCGATCATCTCGCGGTGGTGGTCAAGAAAGCCCTGGAACGCGCCCGGCTACAAACCGAGGTAGAGCTGCTCAGCCGGGAACTCGCCGGCCGCTACCATTTGATCTCGGGCAAGAGCGCTGCGATGGCACGCGTGATCGACGACGCCAAAAAGGCGGCGCGCAGCAAGACCACCGTCCTTTTGCTCGGCGAAAGCGGTACGGGGAAAGAGCTTTTCGCTCGTTCGATCCACGAGTGGAGTGACCGGTCATCGCGGCCGTTTGTCGCCATCAACTGCGTCGGCCTTTCCAAAGAACTCCTCGAAAGCGAGCTTTTCGGTCACGAGCGCGGCGCTTTTACCGGAGCCTATCAGACCAAGAAGGGCAAGATGGAAGCGGCCGACGGCGGCACCGTGTTCCTCGATGAAGTCGGCGATGTATCAGCCGAGCTGCAAACCAAGCTGCTGCGCTTTCTACAAGAGCGCGAGTTTGAACGCGTCGGCGGAACGCAGCCGATCCAAGTCGACGTCAGAATTATTGCGGCGACCAACAAAAATATCGAAGAGGCGGTGCAGCGCGGCTCGTTCCGCGAAGATTTGTATTATCGCCTGAACGTCATTGCGATCACCTTACCGTCCTTGCGCGATCGGAAAGAAGATATTCCCGA
>JAICHC010000311.1 GCA_025922795.1 Candidatus Binatia bacterium
ACTCAAGGAGGTCCCTCACCTATGCGTCTTAGAGCACTACTATTCACTCTAACGGCTTTTGCCGGCTGGTTACTTCTCAGCGCGGCGGTTTCGGCCCAACCGGTCAACGTCGATGCAGCCAAAAAAGAAGGCAAGCTCGTGATTTATGGCACCATCGTTCCAAAGGTGATGGCATTGATTCAGAAGGGCTTTGAAGCGCAGTACGGCATCAAAGTGGAATATTGGCGCGGCGACGCCACGAAGGTGATCGACCGCGTACTCACAGAGTGGCGTGCCGGTAAGCCTAACTTCGATGTCGTGCTTGGCGCCAGAGGTCCGCTGGCGCTGGCCAAGCCCGAAGGCGTGTTTGCAAAGTATTCACCGCCGGGGGCGGCCAATTTTCCGGCGAAGTTTAGAGATAAGGACGGTCAATTTACCGCGATGCGGGTTTACGCCGGTTGGCATTCTCTACAATACCGAATTGGTAAAGGGTCCTGGCATCTATCCGAACATCAAGGGTGCTGACAAGATCATGGACAGCCTACTGCTTATGAATGATGCGAGCAGTGAACGGCTGGCTAAGCTGCAAGGCGAGTTTCGTCAGCTTTTTGTAAGAAAAAGTGGAAATACCTCTATGTTGGCGATCTTGACTTGACCACGTTCAACTTATAGTTTTGTTTAGTTTAAGACAAAAGGAGGATTTGTGAAGCGAAAAATGAATTACTGGTTTACAGTTTTGGTCTCACTGGCAGTGGTCGGCGTAGTGATGCGCGCGACCGTATCGGCTCAAGCTGTCAACGTCGAAGCAGCCAAGAAGGACGGGAAAGTTATTGTGTATGGGGCTCAGGTTCCGCAAGCGATGAAGCCGCTCCACGCGGCATTTGAAAAAAAATATGGAATTCAAGTCGATTACTGGCGCGGTTCATCGACAAAGGTATCGGAACGCGCCCTGACCGAATGGCGCGCCGGCAAACCCGGCTTCGACGTGGTCGAAGGCAATCGCGGCGTTCAACTGATCATGCGCGATGACGGACTATTTCAGAAATACATTCCGCCCTCGTCGGAAAAGTTCCCTGCAAAGTTTAAAGAAAAAGACGGCATGATCACCCCGTGGCGGGTCCTACCCATCAGTATTCTCTACAACACGGACATGGTCAAATCCGGGGAACTCCCGAAAACGTTCGACGATCTTTTGAATCCCAAATGGACCGGGAAGATCACTATGCCCGATCCAACCAGACACACGACAACGGCCCAGTTTTTATGGAACCTCAAGGAGTTAAAAGGGGATAAATGGCTGGATCTGGTCAAAGGGCTGGCTAATCAAAAACCTCTGCTGGTGGAGTCCCTGGCGCCCGTGACAACTACAATTATCAAAGGCGAGGCTCCGGTGGGCATTACCTATATTAAGTACGTAAAGCAGTACAAAGGACCAGTCGGGTACGTGTTGATGGACAAGTATCTGAGCGATCCGAACTATATGAGCCTGGGCGCCAAGGCCCCTCATCCAAACGCGGCGAAGCTCTATATCGAGTTTGTAACTTCAGCGGAGGGTCAGAAGCTGGCCGCCCAAGAAGGGGAGTTCGTGATGTATCCGGGAGTTTACCCTCCGATCAAGGATGCGGAAAAGGTGGCTCCCAATATGATCTTTATGGAGAACCCCTCCGAGGCAGAATTTAAGAAGCTGATGACTAACACTTTTCGGGAGATCTTCTTCAACTAGCTCTCCGCGACATCGTTTGAATCGATGCCGTCAAAGAGGGCTGGCCTGCATGATGAGTGCGCAAGGCCGGTCCTCTTTGTGTTTCTGTAACTGCAGTGAAAGACACGACGCTAACAGATTCCACAGCCTCTAGCCGTCTCTTTGACCGTCCTTTTCGAGCCTTTTGGCAAAATCCCGATCGTGTGGTGGTCACGGTCGTCGGAATTATCATCGCCTATCTAAGTCTCTCACCCACTCTAATGCTTTTCTACGGCAGCTTCCGTACCAAGGCCTTGGGCGTGAAGGGGAACTTTACGCTCGAGCACTACATCAACGCCTACAGCGATCCGCTCACTTATGAGCTGTTTTTCAACTCCTTTGTTTTTGCTTCGGGTTCGGCGATTCTTGCGACCGTTCTGGCGGCCACACTGGCATGGATTTCGATCCGCACCAACGCGCCTTTTCGCAGGGTGTTCGAGCTCACGGCGATCGTGCCTAACATATTTCCACCGGTCATGCTGGCGGTCGCTTGGACCGTGCTGCTCAGCCCGCGCACCGGGCTGATCAACCGATTTTTGATGGACATCTTCGGCCTTGCCGAAGCGCCCTTCAACATTTATTCGCTCGAGGGAATGATTTTCGTAGAGGCGTTGATCACCACGCCGCTGGCGTTCTTGCTGATTTCGGCGGCGCTGTATTCGATGGATCCCGCGCTCGAAGAGTCGGCCCGAGTGGCGGGATCGACGAATATTCAGGTGGCCCGGCGCATTACCTTTCCGATCGTGCGTCCCGCGCTGCTTGCGGCTGGCATGCTTAATTTCGTTCGCGCCATCGAGAGTTTCGATACGCCGGCGATCATCGCTCTGCCGGCACGTATCGAAGTATTTACGACTAAACTCTATCGAGAAGCCATCGGCGCATTTCCACCGAACCAGAACCTGGCCGCAGCCTACGCTGTCTCGCTGCTGATCATCACGATGCTTTTCGTTTATTTTTATCGCCGGCTGACGGCTCGGGCCGAGCGCTACGTCACCGTTAGCGGGCGCGGTTACCGGCCGACGATCATCGACCTGGGAAAATGGCGCTACGCCGCTTCGGGCGTGGCGGGATTGATCCTCATTCTGATCGTCGTTTTGCCGTTCTCCGTGCTGATTTATGTTTCTTTCGTGAGCTATGTTCACGTCCCTGGGCCGCGGACTTGGGAACTGTTGACGCTGGATAACTACCGTTCCAACCTTACCGACGATCGGACTTACAGGGCACTTATGAACAGCTTGCTTCTTGCCGTGGGCGGCGCGACCCTATGCATGCTGCTTGCGGCGGTGACCGCGTGGGTGACGACTAAGAGCAAATCCGCGGGACGCGGCGTCATCGAAGCACTCACCTTTATACCCTGGGCGTTCCCGGGGACAGCGCTGGCCATCGGCTTGCTGTGGACCTACGTTTACATGCCGCTGCCGATTTACGGCACGCTGTGGATCCTGCTGATAGCATACATCACCCGCTTTTTGCCCTACGGTCTGCGCACGATGACCAGCACGATCGTGCAGTTGCACGACGATCTTCCACAAGCTTCGATGGCCTGTGGGGCCAACTTCCTGACAACTTTTCGGCGCATCATGCTGCCGCTGCTCAGGCCCGGTTTCATCGCCGGTTGGATTATTCTCGCAACGATTTACCTGCGCGAGTTCAGCACATCGGTGTTTCTTTACTCGCCGGGCGCCGAACCGTTGGGGCCGTTGCTTTACCATTTTTATATTGACGGCAACTTGGGACCGATGTGTTCACTCGCGTTGATCGTGAGCGTGATTTGCATCTTCCTCATTTTAATCGCTCGCAAGGTCGGCAAGGTGGGCGGCGCGATCGAGGGCCACTAGCCGCAGGGGATGGCAAACCGGTTGGAGTATTGGAGTGGTGGAGTGCTGGGGTGGAAAATCCAAAACCCATTACTCCATTACTCCAATACTCCACCACTCCAGTACTCCAGAGGGAACTCGGATGGATGCGGGCACTGCTAAGAAGCTGATCGAGAAAAATCTCTCCTACGACGAAGTCAAGCGGCTCACGGTGAAGCTGGTGCAGCATGCCAGTCCGCAAACCGAGCTGCTCGAAGCCGAGCCTCAGGTGCTTGCACTGATCCGCGACGTGATCAAGTCCGAGCTGGAACAGTCGGGCCTGAAGCCCTTCGTGGACAAGATGGGAAATCTCATTCTCCATCTTAAAGGCCGGGCGCGTAGCGACCGGTTGATCCTCGTCGGCTACGCCATGTGCGCGGCGCCGAGCACGATGCGAAATCCTTATTCCGGAGAGATCGTCGACGGCACGCCGTATAAACTGGACGCCGAATGCGTGTGGGGTCGCGGCGCCTGCGAGCAGAAGGGCAGCCTGGCGGCGATGATGGCGGCGGTCAAATTCATCGGCGCTGCCCATGTGGAGTTGCCCAGCGATCTATATTTTGTCGTGAGCACCGCGGGTGAAACCGGCCGGCACAACTCACTCGCTTACGTTCTCGATCAAGGAAAGGTCGAGGCCGACTGGTGCATCATCGACGGCCCGCCGGAGATTCAGCTCGGCAACAAGGGCCGCGTCGACGTGTGCGTGATCGTGCGCGGCAAGCAAGCACACAGCAGCCGCCCGTGGGAAGGGATCAACGCGATCGACGGCGCGATGAAGGCGCTCGAGAAGTTAAAGCCGTTAATGCCGTATCCGGAGACGACATCTCATCCTGAGTTGGGCAAGGTGAGTTTGACCGCTAACGCGATCGAGAGCTTCCCCAAGGCGACCCATACGATCCAGAGCGAGTGTCGCATCATGTTCGACCGGCGCCTGTTGCCGGGCGATGATCCCGACAAAGCGATTCAGCAGATCAAAGACGTGATCGGCAAGATCGAGCCATTCCAGATCGAAGTGCAGCCGCGCGATTTCATGTATCCAAGCGAGGTGGGCAAAGACGCGGAGGTCGTGCGCACGCTCGAAAACGGCATACGCTCCATGCTCGGTTATGAGCCCAAGTTCTGTTTTTCCACCGCAGCCAACGACACCGGACTCTTCAATTTTCGCGGGATTCAGGCCATCAACTACGGTTCGCGCGACATCCGTTTCCAGCACACCGACCACGATTTAGTCCCGCTGAATAGCGTGTTCAACGCGGC
>JAICHC010000312.1 GCA_025922795.1 Candidatus Binatia bacterium
CGTATTCTGGTGAGAAAGGCTAGCCTGAGTGAGACGGAGAGAAAATTCTAAAAGAACGAGGCGCGACCCTGTAGACGACAGACCCTCAGGTCGATCGTCAGTCTGTCTCTCCACCCTTATCATCGATGGCCGAACACATTTGCGATTCAAATCGGCGGAGCTGCCGGTCGTTCGGGTTAAGGTCCGCGCCATAGTATTCAACCAGCTGAAGCCCGCCTGGACAATTCGAATTTACATACGCGTAAGTCACGCGCGCGTAACCCGGCACGGCTGATTCGTCCTTACTCAGCACGACAATCGAGTCATCCGCGATGTCCGCAAGGTTAAGAGCCTCGATTGATTTTGTGTTTCCAGAACTTTGGCCAAATGACAGCGCTGGCGCAAACATCAGTACCAGCGCCAAAAATACGCTTAGCTTCATAGTCATAGCTCGCCCTCCTGTAAAGTTTTTTAAGAAGTATTCCAGGGTCGCGTCCCTGGAGTGGATGCTACAGGAGCATGGGCGGATGTCAATTTATACATCCAATTAATTACGGAAGTTATTGATTTTACGCCATGAGTCGTATATTTTCTTGTGTTTACAGAGACTTCTAGAATGAAATTAGAAAAGATTCTACAACTTATGGCCTAGCTAAACCCAAAAAGGACCGATTCATAAGTACGGATCGGCGTTGCGGTTCAAGCGCTCCATCAATTCCCGAGGCGATCGAGTTCAACCCGCGCCGCCTCGTGCTCGAAAAGAGTCGAAGCGTTGGTGGCCACCGTCTCTCGAAATAACTTGGCAGCCTCGCCTCTCTGCTGTCGAATCAACAGTTGCTGTCCGACGTAAAAGTAGGCTTGGCAACGCCTTCCAGTTCGATCGGCGCCGGCAACGGTATTGAGGACGGCGTGCTCGGGGAGCTTTCCCAAATACATCGAGACGATGGGGCCAGGCCATTTTTCAAGATCCAAACCGCGAGTTGCTTCGGCCAACGCGATTCGATCCTGTTTTCCAGCGCGTGCTTCGGCCAGATAATGTAAAAGGACGAGATACAAGTTGCTCGGCGCGAATCGCAAAGCGTGAGCAAAATCCGGTGCCGCCTCCGCAAACCGACCCTGATAAAAGCGTACCGTTGCACGACCAGAAAAGGCGTTGGCATGCTTCGGATTCAAGCGAAGGACTTGATCGTAATTCTGCACTGCCGGGCCGTACTCTCCCCTTCGTCGATATGCATTGCCCCGGTTGTAAAGGGCATTGACATGCGTTGGGTTGATTCGGATCGCTTCATTGTAGTCCTGAATCGCCCGGTCGTCATTTCCCTTGGCCGCATAGGCGATGCCTCGATTGGAATAAGCAGAGGCATGCCTGGGATTCAAACGAACGACCTGATCGTAGTTCTGCACAGCCTGATCGAAATCTCCCTTACGCCGATACGCATTACCTCGAGCATACAAGGCACCCGCGTGATTCGGGTTCAATCGGATCGCTTGGTTGTAATTCTGAATAGCTCGGTCGTAATCGCCCTTGCGCGCATAGGCGACCCCACGATTGGAGAAAGCATCGGCCTGCCGCGGATTCAGTCGGAGCGCCTTGTCATAATCGCGGATCGCTCGGTCGTAATCTCCCTTGTGCGCGAACACCGCGCCGCGGTTGGCAAAAGCATCCGCCTGCCGAGGGTTTCGCCGGATCGCCTCGTCGTAGTCGTGGATGGCGCGGTCGTAATCTCCCCTCTGATGGTACGCTTTACCGCGCCTAGAAAAGGCAAACGCCGATCCTTTCATTGGGAGCCGTCCAGATAAGATGGCCGCAGTGCACTCATGGATAACCGTATCCGGACGGATCGCCCTGCGACATTTCTCGCCTTGGCCACCCGCGCTCGGTTTGCCTAGGGCCGGACTGGGTTTGCCCGGCCCTAACAGGATGACACTGAGCACCGCAACTAGGACCGATTCCCGCAGACAACGCAAATTCGGCCTATTCCACGGCAGCGGTATCACCATCACAACGCTGCCTCCAGCAAAAATTTTCGCAATGCATTTACCGTGCTTAAACTAGTTATGACGGCTTTACTCCTCATCCGCTTAGACGTGCGTAAAGACCTCCTTGGCCATCCACTCCATGCGCTCCAGAGTTTCGCCGGTGTTCGGCCGGCGGACGTCGAAGATCATCGTGTCGACTCCCACTGCGCGGTAGTCACGAATGTCGCCGGCGATTTCTTCCGCGGAGCCCATAAAACGACGGCGTTTTCCAAGAGCGATTTGTTTTTCACGGTCGAAGAGCGATCCTTTCAAGGCGACGCGGATCTTCTTCGGATCGCGCCCGGCTTTTTCCGCGTATTCGCGCAACGTTGACATGTCTCTTGCAACGTCCTCGGGTTCGAGCGGAATTGTCGGCACGCCGCCGATCGGATGCCAGCCGTCGCCCAGGCGCGCGGCGCGACGAATCGCTTGTTTGCTGTGACCGCCGATCCAGATCGGAATGGCCGGTTTCTGCACGGGTTTGGGCAGAAAGACGATATCGGAAAAACTGCAATACTTGCCTCTGAAGCTCGGATTGTCGCTGGTCCAGAGTTCTCTGAACGCCGCGATGTATTCGTCGGTGACCTTACCGCGCTCCGCGAACGGTTCGGTGCGTATGGCTTCGAATTCTTCCTTCATCCAACCGACGCCCAATCCGACAATCACTCGACCATTCGAAAGCACGTCCAAGCTCGCGAGCATTTTCGCCGTGACGATTGGGTTACGATACGGCGCGATCATCACGCTGGTGGCGAAGCGAATGCGCTTAGTTGCGCCCGCGAGAAATCCCATCGTCATCAGGGTTTCCAGATGATATCCGGTGCCGGGATATTTACCGTCCACCGTGTAGGGATAAGGAACTGAAATATTCTTCGGCACAATCACGTGATCGGCAACCGTCAGGCAGTAAAAGCCCAGTCCCTCGGCCTGCTGGGCGAAGCGAACCAGATCTTCGGCTTTGACGGTTGCCGATGATGCGGGTAAGTGCAGTCCAAATCCATCGTCGTTCACACCTTCGAATTCTCGCATCGCGGAGGCGCGGAGAGCAGTTGTTTGCCAACAAGAATTCTAACTCTGCGAGCTCGGCGTCTCTGTCGTGAACTGTTCTCTAGGCGATTGCCCTCGCTGCGGCGGGCTGAAGCGCGATCTTGTCGCCGACGCGCATCAGGCCGTTGCTCAGAATCGCCGCCTTTAAGCCGCTGCGATGATCGAGCGCTTTGAAAATACCCGGGAGCCTGGAAACTTTGATGAGATGACCGCAGGGCTCGAAAAGGCGGATGCCGCGCATACGAACGCCGCCGACGGTGAATTCTCGATGCAGCAATTCAATCAGAGGCACGCCTCGAGTGACGATATTGCGTCTGGTTTTCTGGGCGATCGTCTCGAGGCCGAGTTCCTGAGCTGCGAGCTGCAAAACTTCATCCTCAATGAGGCTCACGGCCTTGTCGGAGCGATTGACGGCGCTCCACGAGTCACGAAGGAAACGATCGCCTTCCAGACCGCGATCCGCAAAAGCCCGTACCTCGGGAAGTGATACCATTTCCGCCGCCGATTCCGGAGCGATAAAAATCCCGACGACGCTTCCCTGCCACGCCGCGTTACCTGGCTTGAAGCCGCGCCACAGCGCGACTGGCTTTCTTCGGGCATGGGTCGAATCGCCTGGCTCATCGTACCTCCCTAAAAACGACACCGGCCACTGAGTTATTCAGCGGCCGGTTGATAGAATTCTATTTCAATATGATTCGCTACTGTCCAGCCGAGTCTGCGAAAAATCTCGTGTCCTCGATGGGCTCCACAGTTTTGTTCTCTGCCGAATAAGCGGGCAACGGCTTGCCGTCAGGTCGAACTCGCATCTCTTCGCCGCCCTGAGGTTGGCCTTTGATGCCCGCGCCGACGCGGATGACAACCAAGTTTTCTTTGCCCGTGTTGTGATAGCGGTAATAGGCCCCCTTGGGGATCATGACTCCCTGATATTTTTCGACCTTGATCTCGTTGCCGTTTTCATCGAAGACGCTCATCTGGCCTTCGAGCACAATGAACGAATGGTCCTCATCGAGATGACAATGGATCTCGTTCTCCCCGCCTTCGTAGTTGATTTTGGTATGAATCCACAGGTTTTCGGTCTCTGCCACCAACTGCGTGATCCGGCCCTGTTCCATGTACGGGGTACGGAGCGAAAATTTCTGCGTCTTCGGTTTTTCCGTCGGTTCCAATTTCCTGGCTGTTTGCATTAGATCTCCTTCCGAGCTGTTTGCAATACTAGGTTTGAAATTATTTTTTCCGGTTGTGCGAATTTTGTCGCCCGTCGGTTGGCAAATCGGATTTCCTCGCGCCAAGGCGCCAAGAACGCCAAGTTCAAAATCGTTCTTTCCTTTGCGTCTTGGCGGGAGATATTCCGAGCGGTCGTTGCGGCTCTGCCGTGCTTGCCTTTAATTGTTAACACCGTCGACTTTTAAGTGATAGAGGTCGATCACGTTATTCCGCACGACTTTGTCGATAACTGGTTTCGGTAGATGGCCCAGCTCGTCGGCGATGACCTGGCGCGAGTGCGGCCAGGTCGAAGCGGCATGGGGATAGTCGCTCGACCACATAAAATTATCTTCCCCGAACCAATCCATCATCCGTCCACCCGCCGGGTCGCTGAAGAAGGTCGCGAAAACTTGACCCCGCACGTACTCGCTCGGTAGTTTTTTCATGTAAGGCAGCGGCGCTTTCGGGCTGTGACGCACGAAATACTTGTCCCACTCGTGGCAGTAAAACGGAATCCAGCCCACTTCGTTTTCCACGTAGACGAGTTTCAGCTTCGGATTTTTCGCCAACACGCCGCC